>JAGRCC010000482.1:0-12087 GCA_020433785.1 Anaerolineae bacterium | reverse complement strand
GCGGAGTTAACTCAAGTTGGCCGGGGGTACAAACTGGCTTCAACGCAGACCCACTATAATATGGAAGGCCGCGACCCGGTGCGAACCGGCACCATCGACCATTTCCGCGAAGATCCGGAGTTCGTTCAGCATATGGGTGAGCACGGCCCCTTTGACCCTAATTCATCGCTGATGCCGGGTTGGGAGTATAACTCCTACGCCTGGGGGATGGTTGTTGACCTGAACACCTGCAACGGCTGTAACGCCTGCGTGGTCGCGTGCCAGGCGGAGAATAATATTCCGGTGGTCGGTAAAGATCAGGTGTTGGTAGGCCGGGAAATGCAATGGATGCGGATCGATAGTTATTTTGAAGGGGAGTTGGATAACCCGCAGCCGCTCAACCAGCCGATGCTGTGCCAGCACTGCGAACAAGCCCCGTGCGAGTTGGTCTGCCCGGTAGGCGCCACGGTGCATGATGCGGAAGGGCTGAACGTTATGGTCTATAACCGCTGCGTGGGTACCCGCTACTGTTCAAACAACTGTCCCTACAAAGTGCGCCGGTTCAACTTCCTTGATTTTGTCGATTATACGACGGAGAGCCTGAAAGGTCAGCGTAACCCCGATGTTTCGGTACGGGTGCGCGGGGTGATGGAGAAGTGTACCTACTGTGTTCAGCGCATCAGCGAAGCGCGGATTCGAGCTAAAATTGAAGACCGGCGTATTGCGGATGGTGAGGTTATATCGGCCTGCCAGGGCGCTTGCCCTACTAAGGCAATCTACTTTGGCGATATCAACGACCCCGACAGCGAAGTGGCGAAGCTGAAAGCGCAGCCCCAAAATTATGGGGTATTAACCGAATTGGGTACGCGCCCCCGAACCACCTACCTGGCGAAGTTTACCAATCCCAATCCTGAGTTGGAAGATCCGAATGCACACGAAGATAATGGACACGGATAGTCAAAGCATGTTGGTTAAAATTCACTTCTGGTCCTGTCAAGGAGTAAATCTATGCAGCTAGGACAAACTGAAAAACCCATCGGTGGTGACCTGCCTGTGGTAGAACCGGGTCATACGTACCGGTCGGTTAGCGAAAAGATCAGCAATATTGTTCTGGATATCAGAACCCCTCTGGGCTGGTTTGTCGCGTTTGGCAGCGGCTCCATTTTGCTGATGATGTATCTGATTTCTATCGCCTATCTGTTTGCCTATGGGGTCGGCGTCTGGGGGATCAACATTCCGGTGGGCTGGGGGTTTGCCATTGTAACCTTCGTCTGGTGGATTGGGATTGGGCACGCCGGGACGCTGATTTCGGCCATTTTGTTTCTGTTCCGTCAAGATTGGCGGACATCGATCAACCGCTTTGCCGAAGCCATGACGCTGTTTGCCGTGGTTTGCGCCGGGTTATATCCCATTCTGCACTTAGGGCGGCCCTGGTTGTTCTTCTGGCTGCTGCCTTATCCCAACACCTTTGGGCTGTGGCCTCAGTTTCGGAGTGCGTTGGCCTGGGACGTTTTCGCGGTTTCGACTTATGGGACGATCTCGGCTGTCTTTTGGTACACCGGTCTTATCCCGGATTTGGCCGGTATGCGTGATCGCGCCAAGGTGCCTTTGCTAAAGATGGTCTATGGCATGTTAGCTTTGGGCTGGCGCGGATCGTCCCGCCATTGGCATCACCACCAGGCGTTGTATCTGCTGCTGGCGGCCATCGCCACACCGCTGGTGGTCTCGGTTCATACGGTGGTTAGCTTTGACTTCGCTATTGCACAGGTACCAGGCTGGTCGACGACGGTCTTTCCGCCTTATTTTGTGGCCGGCGCGATTTTCTCCGGCTTCGCTATGGTGGTGACCCTGCTCGTTCCTATCCGTAAGCTTTACCACATCGAGGATATGATCACCCTGCGTCACTTTGACGTGATGGGTAAGATTTTGCTCACTACCGGGTTGGTTGTCTTCTATGGTTATGTCACCGAAGCTTTTACCGGCTGGTATAGCGGCAGCATATATGAACTCTTTCTGTTTATGAACCGGTTTACCGGGCATTACGCCCCCTTTGTGTACCTGTTGGTCTTTTGTAACCTGGTGGCGCCTCAATTACTCTGGTTTAGATCGGTGCGAACTAACATGACGTTGATGTTCATTTTGTCACTGATTATCAATACCGGGATGTGGTTGGAGCGGTTTATGATTGTGATCATCAGTTTGACCGCCGATTACTTGCCGTCCTCGTGGGCGTTGTTTATTGCCACCCCGTGGGACTGGTCACTGCTGATTGGCTCGATAGGATTGTTCATCGTCCTGTTGTTCCTGTTTGTCCGAACCTTGCCGATGATCTCCGTATTTGAAATGCAAGAATTGATCCATAATACCGAGCATGGCCACTAGCGCGGGAGGAGAGTTTTAATGAGTGCAGCAAAAAGTGAAGGCCCGCTGATTTTTGGGCTAATGGCTGAATTTAGCGACCCGGACGAATTGGTTCAAAAGGCCCATCAGGCTTATGAGGCCGGTTATCGGAAAATGGATGCCTATACGCCTTTTCCGGTCCACGGGTTGCCGACAGCGTTGGGGTTCAAGTGGAATTGGGTGCCGTTTATTGTTGGCGCGGCGGCGATTATGGGCGGCATTGGTGGGTTTCTACTCCAATATTGGGTGTCGGTGATTGCTTACCCGGTCAATATTGCCGGGCGTCCGCTGAATACCTGGCCGGCCTTTATGGTGGTCACCTTCGAGATGACTATTCTTAGCGCCGGGGTTCTTGGCTTTTTGGGAATGATTCTTTTGAATAAATTACCGCAGCCCTATCACCCGGTTTTTAACGTGCCCCGCTTTGAAATGGCCTCAAGCGATAAGTTCTTTCTGTGCATTATGAAATCAGATCCCAAATTCGATATGGTTAAGACGCGTGATTTTCTAGAAGGACTTGAGCCGGAGGGGGTTTACGAAGTTGATCAGGATGATGATAACGTCTATGACTAGCGTGGTAAGTATGGTCGCCTGTCGTCGATGGTTTTTTGCGAATAAATTAACTTAAGGTAGACGGTTAATGTCAAAAACTGTAAATAAAAGCTTGTTTGGGATAACGTTGCTGATATTTTTGGCCCTGCTGACCTCGGGTTGTGATCTTATACCCGGACGTCACATGCGGGATCAACCCAAACTCAAACCACTAGCAGCGAGTACTCTGTTTGACAATCGCCGGGCCTCCCAAATACCTCCGGCCAATACGGTTCCCCGGGGCGAGTGGTACGAATTTATGTCAGATGAACCCTTTTATACCGGCCGGCAAAATGGTGAGTTTATTGACATCATCCCGATTGAAGTTAACCGTGAGGTGCTGTTACGGGGTCAAGAGCGGTTTAACATCTACTGCTCACCGTGTCACGGTCTGGTGGGCAATGGGCAAGGGATGGTGGTTCAACGCGGATTTAAACAGCCCAATTCGTTCCACACGGATCAGGTGCGCAGCCAACCCGACGGTTATTTCTACGATGTTATGACCAATGGTTTTGGGGTGATGTACAGCTATGCCGCGCGGGTGCATCCGGAAGATCGTTGGGCGATTGTGGCCTACATTCGCGCCTTACAGTTTAGTCAAAACGCTCCTCTGGACTCACTACCGGATGAGGATCGTCAAGAGATAGAATCATTGGTGGAATAGGAATGAATCAAACAGAAATATTGCCGCCGCGCGCTAATCAAATTGCACGAAATGCACTGGTAGTTGGGGTCATTGCGCTCGCTATCAGCGTTGCCGGGTTCTTCATTGATCCCGCCCAGTTTTATAAATCTTACCTGTTTGGCTATATGTATGTGCTGCAGTTCCCGTTAGGCTGTTTGGGTATCCTCATGATCCATCAGTTGGCCGGAGGACGATGGGGCTTTTCGATCCGGCGCTTTTTAGAGGCCGGGGCGATGACCATTCCCCTAATGGGCATCTTGGTCATTCCGATCATTATCGGTATGCCGTATTTGTTCTCTTGGACGGACCCGGAAATGCTGGCCGAATATGCCTTACTCCAGCACAAAACGCCTTATCTTAATGTGCCGTTCTTTATTACGCGGGCTGTCCTCTACTTCATCATCTGGACGTGCCTGGCTTATCTGCTCAACCAATGGTCGGCCAAACAAGATCAAGATGCCTCGCTCGATCCCAGATCGGTCAGTCGATTTAAGGCGCTCAGCGCCGCCGGGATCATCCTGTTTATGCTGACCGCCACCTTTGCCGTTTTTGATTGGATGATGTCCTTGCAGCCGTTTTGGTTCTCGTCAATCTATGGCGTCATTTATCTGGCCGGCTGTGCCATCAGCGCCATCTGCTTCTCAATTGTGGTCGGGCGAAACCTCAAAGATCATGAACCTATGCCAAAAGTGATGACAACGAATACCTTTAACGACTTGTCGAACTTTATGCTGGCTTTTGTTTCATTCTGGGCTTATGTCTCATTCTCGCAGTTCTTGATCTTGTATTCGGCCAATTTGCCGGAAACGATTACCTGGTATGTTGTCCGCTCAGACGGCGGGTGGCAATATTTTGCGATGCTATTGATTTTCGTTCATTTTGCCTTCCCCTTCTTGATCTTGATGTCGCGCACGTTTAAGCGGATGTTGCGATTGATGTTCCCGCTGGCGCTGTTAATTCTGTTTATGCGCTCAGTCGATCTGTTCTGGCACATTATGCCTGCCTTTTATGACACCGTCCACATCCACTGGCTGGACTTTCTAATGCCCATTGGTATGGGCGGCATTTGGCTGTCACTATTTATTCGTCAATTGAAACGGAAGCCGCTGGTCGCCCTGCACGATCCTCGCTTCCAGGAGGCGCCGGCCCATGGCTGATCAACACAACGAAGTTCTCGACAATCCCGATATTGATTTTGAGCGTTCCGATGTCAATTATAAATTAATGATCGGTTCGGTTATCTTGTTAATCGTGGTCACGGTATGTAGTATGCTGCTGTCCATCTGGATTTATGGCACAATGGAAACACGCCAGGTTGAGTCTCGCCCAACACCCTTTCCATTGATCCAACTTCGGCCTACGCCGCCGCCGCCCCGGTTGCAGCCTAACCCTATCGATAGAACGACCGGCGAAGAAGACCTGTCTGCGATGCACCAGCGGGAAGACGCCATCCTTGAATCGTATGGCTGGGTCGATGAGGAACAGGGTATTGTCAGAATTCCCATAGATCGGGCTATCGATGTGTTGGCTGGCGAGGCCGCCGAAGAAGAGCCGGGTCGATAATTTGGCAGTTGTAGTAGTGGCTGGTATATAATAGTTGTATGATTTTTCACAAAAGATTACTTCAAACTTTATTGGCGATAATCACGTTAGTGATCGCCGCCGGGCTGGTTGTGCCCGTAAGTCCGGCCGGCGCGCAAGAGGATTTGCCCCAAAACCTGATTCGCCAGGTTGGCTTTGACCAAAATTTAGATGCCCAAGTTCCATTGAATTTACCCTTCACTGACTCGGAAGGGCATGATGTTGTGTTAGGTAGCTATTTTGGCCAAAAACCGGTCATTCTCTTATTGGGGTACTATGAATGTCCGATGCTGTGCTCACTCGTCCGTAACGCCTTGTTTGACCGCCTGAAAACGTTTGATTTTACCGTAGGGGACGAGTTCGAATTAGTGGTCATCAGTATCGATCCTAACGAAACGCCTAAAGTGGCCGAACTCAAACGCCGCGCCTCGATTATGGAATATGAGCGGTCCACTTCCGCCGACGGGTGGAACTTTCTGGTCGGCCCGCAGGACTCAATTAAACAAGTCGCCGATGCCATCGGCTTCCGCTATGCCTTCGACGCGAACCTTGACCAATACGTGCATCCTAGCGGTATCGTTATCCTGACGCCGCAGGGAAAAGTATCGCGATACCTGTATGGCATCGAATTTCCAGAGAAAGACCTGCGACTTGGCCTGGTCGAAGCCGCCGATAACCAAATTGGCTCACCCATCGACCAACTTTTACTGACCTGCTACCATTATGATCCGGTTTCCGGCGAGTATACCCTGACTATCATGAATATCGTTCGGGTGGTTGGGTCGTTAACGGTGGTAGTTATTGGAGCAGCTCTCTTTAAAATGCTCCGTGATGATAAAAATAACCCAATAACTCCCCAATCTGCTTAAATGCTGTAGCGCTTGGCTGTCTAATTTAGGTCAGATAACTAAGCTGTAGTATCCTAAGGAGGAATTCAAAGTATATGTCGGATTTTCCTTTATTTCCGGAACAGGCCTCTACGGTAGCCTGGCAAGTCGATCTTATTTATTTTACCTTGGTGGCCTTGAGTGTGTTTTTCTCGGTGGCTGTGGCGGCGGCGATTGTCTTCTTTGCCCTGCGCTATCGAAAAGGCGCCGATGTTGACCGCTCTCACCCCCTAACCGAGAATACCAAATTAGAGTTAACCTGGTCCATTATTCCTTTCATTATGGCTATGGGAGTGTTCGGGTGGGCCGCAACGGTATTTGTGAACATCAAGACGCCGCCTGTTGATGCGATGGAAGTGTATGTAATCGGCAAGCAGTGGATGTGGCACGCCCAGCATCCGTCAGGCAAAAGCGAAATCAACCAACTGCACATCCCGGTTAATACGCCCGTCAAACTGATTATGACCTCGCAAGACGTTATTCACGACTTCTTTATTCCCGCCTTTCGGGTCAAGCAAGACGTGGTTCCGGGTCGCTATACCACCTTGTGGTTTGAAGCAACGAAAACGGGTGAGTACCACCTCTTCTGCGCCGAATACTGCGGCACCGAGCATTCGGCCATGGTCGGCTCGGTCGTGGTCTTGGAACAAGCGGAGTATAAAACTTGGCTGGGCGGCGGCGGTGCGTCTGAAGAGCCGTTGGCTGTGGCCGGCGAGCGATTGTTTACCGAAAATGGCTGTATATCTTGCCACAGCGGCCAGACCGGAGCCATTGGTCCGCCCATTGCCACCACCAGTCTGTTCGGGGCAGAGCGTGAATTTGCCGACGGTTCAACCGGCACTGTTGATGAGGCTTACATTCGCGAGTCGATTCTCAACCCGCAAGCTAAAGTCGTCTCCGGTTATCCACCGGTCATGCCGAGCTATGACGGTCAGTTAAGCGAACAAAGTCTGTTGCAGTTGATTGAATATATTAAGTCGAAATAACGATTACCTTTCTAAAAACTGGGGCGCTCAAGCGATAATCGCTTGTTGGCGATGATCTAAGGAGGAAACGATTTTATGGCAGTTACATCTCCCCCAATGGACCTGAAGGCCCATGAAGAGAACTATTTAAATTGGGCTTTTGGGGTCAAATCTTGGCTGCTAACTACCGATCACAAACGCATTGCTATTCTCTATCTGATTTCGGTCACCTTCTTCTTCTTTTTGGGTAGTTTAGCGGCGTTTCTGTTGCGGCTTGACTTGATGACACCTCAAGCCGACCTGATGTCGTCGGATAACTACAACCGCTCATTTACCATCCACGGCGTCATTATGGTTTTTCTGTTTCTTATTCCGGCTATTCCCGGCGTGTTTGGCAACTTCCTCATTCCGATTATGATCGGGGCCAAGGATTTGGCGTTTCCCCGGATTAACTTGGGCAGTTGGTATGTGTATATTATTTCGGGCCTGTTTATTATCGCCGTGGTTGTTTTGGGCGGCGTTGATACGGGCTGGACGTTTTACACCCCCTACAGCACCACGTATGCCAATTCGGCCGTTGTTTTGACCGTGCTAGGGGTGTTTTTGGTCGGCTTCTCATCGATTATGACCGGCCTTAATTTCATTGTCACCATTCACAAAATGCGAGCGCCGGGTTTGACCTGGTTCCGCCTGCCCTTGTTTGTCTGGGCCATGTACGCCACCAGCATCATTATTATGCTCGGTACACCGGTTCTGTCGGCCACCCTTATTCTGGCCGGTTTGGAGCGGATTTTTGGGATCGGCATCTTTAACCCCGCTCTGGGCGGTGACCCCGTTTTGTTCCAACACCTGTTCTGGTTTTACTCCCACCCGGCCGTTTACATTATGGTTTTGCCGGCGATGGGTGTGGCCAGTGAGTTGATTACTTGCTTCGCCCGGAAACGCATTTTTGGCTACAAATTCATCGCTATGTCCAGTATGGCTATCGCGCTCATCGGCTTCCTGGTTTGGGGGCACCATATGTTCGTCAGCGGGCAGTCGGTCTATGCCGGCATTGTCTTCTCGCTGCTCACCTTTGCGGTGGCTATTCCGTCGGCCATTAAGGTCTTCAACTGGACCGCGACTCTGTATAAAGGCACCATTCACTTCCAGACGCCGATGTTTTACGCCCTCGGGTTTATCGGCCTGTTTACCATCGGCGGTTTGACCGGTCTGTTCCTGGGCGCGCTGGCCACCGATGTTCACGTGCACGATACCTACTTCGTGGTGGCTCACTTCCACTATGTGATGGTCGGGGCCACGGTAATGGCTTATCTGGGCGCGCTTCACTTCTGGTGGCCAAAAATGACCGGCCGGATGTACAACGAAGGTTTAGGCATTTTATCGGCCGTGATTATCTTCATCGGCTTCAACCTGACCTTCTTTCCCCAATTTATTATGGGCTATGTCGGTATGCCGCGCCGCTATCACGTTTATCCGGATGAGTTCCAGGCGCTGCATGTGGCCTCAACTCTTGGCTCGACGGTGTTGGGTATCGGCTACGTTTTGCCGCTAGTTTACCTGATCTGGTCGCTGCGTTTCGGTAAAGAAGCGGGCCCTAATCCCTGGGGCGCGGTTGGCTTAGAGTGGACCACCACGTCGCCGCCGCCGCACGAGAATTTTGAGAAAACGCCCATCGTTACCACAGAAGCTTACAATTATCATCCGTTTGAAGAGGAGGTGTAATTTGGCTCACGGTGAATCATCCTTAGTCGCCCCTTATTTTAAGGATATTGAACAGCAGCGAGAAACGAATACCTTAGGTATGTGGGTCTTTCTCGTGACTGAAGTGATGCTGTTTGGGGGTATTTTTCTGGCCTACGCCGTTTATTATTTCAACTATCACGAGGCCTTTGTCGAAGCGGGCAAGGAACTCAATATTGTGCTAAGCAGCGTCAATACGTTTGTCCTGCTGTGCAGTAGCTTGACCATGGCCTTGGCCGTCTATGCCTGCCAATCCAACAAACAAAAAATGTTGGTGACGTTTTTAACTCTAACCCTGGTTTTAGGCTCGGTCTTTTTGGGGATTAAAGGCTACGAATACTACGAGAAATATGAACACGGCTTGATCCCTGGCCCTAACTTTCACTTTGAAGGGGAGCATCCGGGGCAAGCGGCCATTTTCTTTGGCCTATATTTTGCCGCTACGGGCCTGCATGCCACGCACATGATTGTCGGGGGCACCATATTAGCCATTATCACCGTTAAAGCGATGCGCGGGTTTTACTCGTCCGTCAATTACGATACCATTGAAATTATGGGGTTATATTGGCACTTTGTCGACATTGCGTGGGTCTTTATATTTCCTTTATTCTATTTGATTGAGCGATAACTATGGCCGAACAACATAACGAAGAACACAGTCATCATATTACCCCGATCAGCACTTACCTGATGGTATTTGCTGGCTTGATGGTCCTTTTAGCCATTACACTTTACGTCGGTTACGCCGATTTCGGTGCATTTGATAAAACCGTAACTTTGGTTGTGGCCGTAGTTAAAGCGACGCTAATCATCCTTTTCTTTATGCACTTACGCCACAGCAGCGGTTTGGTTTGGATATTCGGCACGTTAGGTTTTTTCTTCCTGATTATCATGCTACTTATCGCGTTAGGCGATTACGCGGCTCGTGGTACGATTCAAGGGCCGATCTAAATCAAATTTTTTCCTTCAACCAATTCACCAGCCGGTAGCTTAATACTACCGGCTGTTTGTTTTCCCCCTCCTCTCCGGTTTTTATGGAAAGATTCATAATTCATCGTTATACTGATAGCTAACCGCTGGCCTGTAATCCCTTCAAAACTCAAAAACCATTCGTTGAATCAAAAGGAGATCAAACAGATATGGGAATAGCTGCCGACATTGCGATTATCATCGTGGCCGGACTTATCGGGGGAATTATTGCTCAACAGTTCAAACAGCCGCTCATTCTAGGTTATATCTTTGCCGGCGTCCTGGTTGGCCCGAACACCGGCGGCGTCACCGTCGGCGACATCCACGAAATCGAGCTGCTGGCCGAGATTGGGGTGGCGCTGCTGCTCTTTGCCCTCGGTCTGGAGTTTTCGTTCAAGGAGCTAAAACCCGTGCGCAATGTCGCGCTGATTGGCACGCCCATCCAGATGATTTTAACCATTGCCTATGGCTACGGCATCGGCTGGTTGTTGGGCTGGGATTGGGTGTCGTCGGTCTGGTTTGGCGGCCTAATCTCGTTGTCCAGTACGATGGTGCTGCTAAAAACGTTGATGAGCCAGGGCCGGCTCGGCACCCTCTCCAGCCGAGTGATGATTGGCATGCTGATTGTGCAAGATTTGGCGGTGGTTCCGCTGATGATCATTCTGCCGCAGTTGAACGATCCGGAGGCCGGCTTGCCCATTCTCGGTTTTGCCGCCCTCAAGGCGATTGTGTTCCTGGCCCTGATGATCTTCTTAGGTACCCGGCTGCTGCCCCGCTTGATGGCCTACATTGCGACCTGGAACTCGCGTGAGTTATTTTTGCTGGCCATTACGGCCATTGGGTTAGGCATTGGTTACACCACCTACCTCTTCGGCCTCTCCTTCGCCTTTGGCGCGTTTGTGGCCGGCATGGTTCTCAGCGAGTCGGATTACGGCCATCAGGCCCTCAGCGACATCATCCCTTTGCGCGATATCTTCGCGCTGCTTTTCTTCGCCTCGGTTGGGATGTTGTTGGACCCGGGGCTGCTGTTGGCCAATCTCTGGACGGTGCTGCTGCTGGTGCTGCTGGTCTCGGTCGGTAAGGCGTTGATTTTTGGGTCGATCAGTTGGGCTTTTGGCTATTACAATGTCGTGCCATTGGCTGTCGGGCTGGGGCTGTTTCAAGTGGGCGAGTTCGCGTTTGTGCTGGCCCGCGTCGGCCTCAACACCGGCTCGATTGGGGAGGAGTTGTACTCGCTGGTGCTCAACACCGCGATTGTAACAATGGTGCTGACGCCGTTCGTTTCCGGCTTTACCGCCCCGCTGTATGCCCTGCGCAAGCGCTGGTTCAAACATGAGCCGGTCCAGACTGTCAACCTGCCGCAGACCGGCCTGCGCGAACACGTGGTCATTGCCGGCGGAGGGCGCGTCGGTCAGTATGTGGCTGAAGTGTTGCAGCGATTGAATCTGGCGTTTGTCCTCATCGAACTCGATTACCGCCGGGTTGAAGAAGCCAAGGCCGCCGAAATGCCGGTCATTTTTGGCGACGCCAGCCAGGAGGTGGTGCTGGAAGCGGCCCAGGTTGAACACGCCTGTCTGGTCTTGATCACCGTGCCGGCGGTGCTAACCACCCAATCGATTGTTGATCAGGTGCGCCACATTAAATCCGACGTTCACATAGTAGCCAGAGCCGAGGGCATTGAGCAGATGCGAGCCTTACACGACCATGGCGTTTATGAGATTGTCCAGCCCGAATTCGAGGCCGGCCTGGAAATTACCCGCCAGGCGCTGCTGCACCTCAATATCCCGGCGGCGGAGATTCGCCATTTCACCGACTCGATTCGTCGGGAACTGTACGCGCCCCTGTACGAGACGCACAAAGAGTATCGCACCATTGCCCAACTGCAAAACGCCACCCATCTACTCGACCTGACCTGGGTCACGCTGCCGGCGACTAGCCCGCTGGTGGGGCAGACCATCAAGGAAGCGGCCATCCGCCGCCAAACCGGCGCTTCGGTCGTGGGCGTCATGCGCGACGATATCCTTCACCCTAATCCCGAAATCGATTACCGCTTTGCTGCCGATGATCTGGTGGCCGTCATCGGCACGACCCGGCAGCTTGGCGCCTTGCGCGACCTGGCCGATGTTCCGGCTCACAGCATTAACACGGTCGATGGGCACGAGGCGCACATTTGACGCAGCTATCCGGTCAAAAATCGACCTCAAATCCTTGTCATTCTTAGTGTCTAACCAAGCCACTACTGACCAAAAAAGCCAGAAGTGAGGCCGGGAATCTAAACGCAAAAGAC
>JAGRCC010000481.1 GCA_020433785.1 Anaerolineae bacterium | reverse complement strand
TTGGTCGATAAGGAAACGCTCGATTTAGGCTTTCTGCCCTGGCTCGACGACGCCATTGACGCCGGGCAAATCTTCCTAGCGCCGACCGGCCACCCCGTGCTGTGGGAACTGGTCCCGCGCCCGATGCCGCCCCACCTGCCCGAGACCGAACCGTGGGCGGAAGCGCCGCCCAACCAAATGCTCGACGGCCGTATGACGATGTTGGCCTATCACGACCGCATCATCCACAAACGAACCGGCTGCTTTTTACGATTGACCCTCTTCTGGCTGGCCACCGAACCGCTGGATCAAGATTACTACGTCTCCGTCCAGCCGCTGGGCGGCGAAACCGTTATCGACAAAAACGATCACCTGGCCCTGATGCGCGGCTACCTGCCAACCTCGGCCATGCTGCCCGGCGAAGTGGTTCGCGACGAGGTCGATCTGCTCATCCGCCAGCCGGCCGCGCTGCCGGGCATCAGCCTGGTCGTCACCCTATACCAGATTCAGGGCGATCAGTTCCCCGCCTTTGGCCATGTCGAACTGCCGCTAACCGTCGATCCGGGCGGATGCAGCAACGGGCTTTGAATTTGTTACCCCTTTAACGCCGGAAGGTCGGGTCACAGCTAAAGTGCTGCACCTCGACGATGCGAATCGAATAGAAGAACGAGAACGGCTCATAGCCGTTGGTTTATACCCCTGATTGTGTTTTTCATCACTCTGATTACAATGTTAATAACACCTAAACTTGTTAGACTATGCGGCTTGTGACCCTATGTGCTGTGTCCTGATAGACCATTCTCTATTCTTCACTCCCTAAACGGATAAACCGCCTCTTATGCCTCCTCACTTTTCGTTACCAAAAAAGCCACCGGCACAAACAACAAGCTAATTTAGCGTTCCCTCTTTATAATAAGGCTGACGGCTAATTGCTGATAGCTGACGGCTGCATTTCCCATCTAATTCGGAGGCAAACCATCTATGGCAGATATTCGCTTTATTGTCAGTAACCAGCGACTACACGGCCTTGATGCCAACCTGTTCGGCAATTTTCTGGAAAGACCCAGTTGGGGCGGCGAGTTAGGCGTTGAAGGCGCGGTTGTGCCCAACACCCACACCCTTCAGCCGGAGGTTTTAAAGCGTATCCGCCAAATGGAAATCCCCATCCTCCGCTTTCCCGGCGGCAGCGATGTCGATTATGTTGATTGGGCCGATATGATCGATAATCTGCCCGGCCGGCCCGGTCCGCGTCCGGTCAGCCACCCGCGCGGCAACGAAATCACTAACTATTTTGGCTACGATGAATATCTGCGCATGTGTGAAGATCTCGGCATCGCTATGCATTTGGTGGTCAATTTCGCCGATGCCATGCTGCAACGCAAACCGCTGGCTGATGCCGCCCGCTACGCCGCCTCGCTGGTGGCCTACTGTAACGCGTCGCTCAATGCTCAACTGCCGCCCAAAATGTACGATTGGCCGGGCTTACGCGCCCAAAATGGGCATCCATCCCCTTACGGCGTTAAATATTGGGAAATCGGCAATGAGAACTGGTTTTTCGTCAACACGCTGCTGGCCCAAGGCCTGGGGCACGATGAAATCGACCGGCGCTATCTCGACTGCCTGGTGGCGTATGTCGATGCCATGCGGGCCGTCGATCCCTCCATTGAAATTTTGGTCGATGTCCAGTTCAAGCGCACCAGCCTCATGGAATCGATCCGGGAGCGGTTGGGCAATAAGGTTCACTACTTTGTTGAGCATCTCTACACCCCCTGGGACATCAAACAGGTGTTAAAAGACGGCCAGCCGTATCCCATCCAATCATTAACCGAACAGGAGGTGTGGTCCACTTGGACGGTCGTGCCGGAGGTCAACAACAGCGGCGAGTCAACGCTCAACAGCACTGTTTTAACCCAGGCCCGACGGCTAGGCTACAAAATGGCCATAACCGAGTGGAACTGGAACGGCTGGTGGAGCTTCGACTACCAACCGGGGACCAAGTGGCCGCCCGATTCGGGCTTTGCTCGGGGGGTGGGTGCGGCCGGGTACGTCCACGCCTTTATGCGGGCCGGCGATGCGGTAGCGATTGGCTCACAGTCACTGACGGTCGGCAACCGCTGGGGGATCACCTGTGTCCGGGCCGATAAATCGGCGCAGACCCCGCCTTATTTTCTACCCACCGGTCAGATGATCATGTTCTACGCCAAACATCACGGCGATCACGTCTTGTCGGTGCGCTCGGAAAATGTGCCGACCTACCGCCAGCCGTTCGAAATGGCCGGCCTCAAACCCGCTGAACGCGTGACCTATCTCGATGTCGTGGTCACCGCCGATAATACGGCCATTTACTTCCACGCCATCAACCGCCATTTTAGTCAGGACTTACCGGTGGTCATCGACCTATCGGCCTTTGGCGGGCTGGCCCAGAGCGTCGATCATTACATTTTCGAAGGCCGGCTCGACAGCGATCCGCCGCTGCCCAATACCAAAGAGTCGGCCTGGTTCCGCGAGCAGACCGTATCGCTGACCAGCTCCGAATTGCGCGCGACGCTGCCCAAGCGGTCGATCTCGTGCCTCAAGATTGGTCGGGTCGATGTCCCGGCCTACAGCGTTGAATACGTGTCTCACAATACGCCCACGGTCGCTGTGGCCGGCGAAACCAAAGCGGTGCAGATTACCGTGCGCAATACCGGTTCTCGAACGTGGGTGGCCGGCGGCCAAAACCCGTTTCATCTGGGCTATCATTGGTATACCGCCGAGGGTCAGGAGGTCTCCGGCTCGTTGTGGGCTGACAATCGCACCGAACTGCCGCGCAATCTGGCCTACGGCGACAGCGCAACGCTGACCTGTAATTTAAGTATTCCGCGCGCCGCCGGAAATTATGAGGTCCGCTGGGATATGGTCGAGGAGCTGCGCACCTGGTTCACCTGGCAGGGGGCGCCAACCCTGAACGTCCGCCTTACGGTCAACCCGGAGGTGGTTGAGCCGCCGCCGGTCGGCAGCCTGAGCGTCAGCGCCAGCCACAACAATCAACAGCAAGGCGCCGACAACCTCCAACAGGCCATCGACAACGATCCTTCGACGCGCTGGAGCAGCCGCCTGACCCAACGCCCCGGCA
>JAGRCC010000480.1 GCA_020433785.1 Anaerolineae bacterium | reverse complement strand
AATACAGCTTTGGGCAGACTCTCACGTGGGCAGCGCAGCCAACGGTCATGGCTTTAGCTCAGGCCCGCTGGACGCGTGAGTAAAAATAAACCGTTTTTCAACAGTCAGGATAGAGTAGGGCGCTGCCTTACTCTACCCTACAGTCTATTTTCAAAGGAGAAAGAGCATGAAGCAAAGAGGTTTATCAATTTTGGTCATTTTAGTGATGCTACTGCTACTAGCCGGCTGCGGTGGGCAGCCTACCCCGGCGCCGACCGCCGCGCCGGCTGATACCGAAGCAGAACCAGCCGAAGCCGCCGCCGAACCCACGGAAGAGATGGCCGAAGCCGCCGCCGAACCCACAGAGGAGATGGCCGAGGCAGCCGCACCCGCGTCAGACGCGCCGGCTGCCATCGAGGTTGGGGCTGTGGTGCCGTTGACCGGGCCGTTCGCCGGTGGGGGCGCTCAGGTTGAGCGGGGTTATAACATGGCGGTCGAGGCCATCAACGCCAACGGGGGCGTCTATGTTAAAGCGTATGATGCCCAAATTCCCCTGCACCTTAACCTGCTCGATGACGAATCGGACCCGAGTAAAACGGTTAGCCATATGGAAACGCTCTACTCAGACTCAGATATCGTGGCTTACCTGGGCGGTTTCGGCAGCAGCTTGCACGCCGCCGCCGCCGCCATTGCCGAGAAGAATCAAGTGCCATACCTGGGCGTGGCGTTTGCGCTGTGGCAAGTTCACCAGCAAGGGTACAAATATCTCTTCTCGCCCTTCATTAAATCACCCGATATTGCCGTCGGCACGTTTGAGTTTCTCGATGCGACGCTGCCGGAAGGCGAGCGTCCCATCCGCGTTGGCATCTTTCAGGAGCAGACCGATTGGGGCATCGAGTTAGGCCAACTCTGGCGTGATAATGCCGAAGCGGCCGGGTACGAAGTTGTTGTCTATGAAGAGTATGCGCCCGGCAGTCAAGATTTCACCGACCTGATCCTCAAGGCCAAAGAAGCGGATGTGCAGCTGCTGCTGGCTTTACCGAACCCGCCGGACGGATTAACCATTTACAAACAAATGGGCGAACTCGATTACACCCCCAACGCCTCATTCTTTATTCGCGCGCCCGACGTTCCCACCTGGAGCGAGTCGCTGGGCACGGCCGGTGACGATGTGATGCTGGCGCCGGGCTGGCACAATTCCGTCCAGTTTCCGGGCGTCGATGAACTCAATGCCAAACATGTAGAACTGATGGGCCGCCCGGCCGATCCGATTGTTGGTCCTGCCTATGCCGCTGTTCAGATTTTGGCCAACGCCATTGAACAGGCCGGCACGCTGGATCGCGCCGCCATTCGAGACGCCATCGCGGCCAGCGATGTGGATACCGTCGCCGGACACATGACTTTTAATGAAGACGGAACGGGTAAAGTTCCCTTCGTCTTGCTCCAATACCAAAGCGGCAAGCCGGAACTGATCTGGCCGCAGGAATTCGCTAAAGTCGATTTCATTTACCCGGCTCCGCCGTTTAGCGAGCGGTAAGTCAGAGGAACTGACGGATCCGTGGATGATGCATTAGACTTTATCGGAACAAAGGTGACAGTCACTTAACGGACTGAATATAGGGCCTGTTCATGGAAGAGCATCCATATTTAGCACTAAAAAGTGACTGTCACCTGGTTTTTCGTTATTTCCAATAATGTCTATTTATTGAGATAAGGAGATAAAGCGATAGGGAGATTGGATATTATAGGTTAATCACAATCGAACCGTCGAGGGACGTTTGAGCAAGGTAAGTTACCAC
>JAGRCC010000479.1 GCA_020433785.1 Anaerolineae bacterium | reverse complement strand
GTGCGTCCCATAATAATGAGGAAAAAGAGCGTTAGGAGTATAGCGCTGACAATGGTGACCGCCAAGGCGCTGCCGTGAGACATCCCACGTTTGATCAACCACGACCTGGGGACGTCAAACAGCACAACAAATAAAACGGCGATAAAGATAGGATTCAAGATTGGTGAGATAGCTCGCATAGCCGCTACAATGGCGATACTGCCGATGGCAATCACCATAAACCGCGCCACTTGAGACTGAGCGAGAACATGGTTCATCGGTTAGCCCTCCCAAGAGCAATAATTAAACGCCAACTTTCATTTAAAATTGTGTCTACCCTCGGCCGGCGTCAACCGCGTCGAGGTCGCGTTGCAGCAGCGCTTGCAACCCTTTTGAAGCCTGGTCGATAAATTGTGGATCGGTGACCAACTGCCGGCGCAGCATAGGGACATCGACCGGCTCAGACGAGGCCAGCCGGCCGATGATGTCGCGCACGGTCGGGTTGGTGGCCATCTGAAACTGTAACTCGTCGCCGTATTGGTCCAGCAGCGGGCCTGCCTGCCGCGCGTTGGTGTTCAGCAAGCGCAGCAGCGCCAGATGCAGTTGGGTGGGGTCGGCGTCGGGCAAATAGTCCAGCAGCGCCGTCTGGTCGTCGGCCGGGACGGCGCTGGCATGCAGCGCATACACCCCGCCGGCCGGTGACGTGTCGGGTAAGGCGGCCGCCAGTACCTTGTGCGCATTGACGATGCCGGCCCCGTAGCGGGTCGAGTCCCACCCGGGCGGCGTATCGACCCCGGCGGTAATCACCAACTCTTTGAACACCGCCGCCAGGTGGGCCGCGCCGTAGCGCTCAATCAGGTAGTCGCGGCCGTGGTGGGCCAGCCACAACGCGCATATCCCGGCGGTGATGGCCACCGCAAACGACGTGCCCGAACCCCGTCGATTGATAAACGTGCCGTCACGTTCCGACGAGGCCACCCATACCTCCTCGCCCGGCGCGGTAACGTCCACCGCCGGCCCTTTCGAAGAGTACGCCCACACGCCGCGCTGACAGTTGCAGGCCGCGACCGCGATCACTTCGTCATATTTGGCCGGATAGACGACCCACGGCCAATAGTTGCCGGCCGCCGCCAGCAGGATAACCCCCCGATCCAGCGCATACCGGATGGCGCGCTGCAAGGCTGATGACCCCACCGGCCCGCCCAGACTCATGGAAATGACGTGATGGCCCTGGTCGGCGGCAAAATAGAGGGCCTGGGTTAGATTGGCAAAGGAAAGATGAACCACGCTCGTGGCCACCCGTAAGGGGGCCAGACTCGTGGCCGGGGCCGCTCCGGTGACATAAATACCATCAACGCCGGAGATGACGCTGCTCATGATGACGCTGGCCGTGCTGGTGCCGTGACCGGGCGTGGGTCCCACCAACGGGTCCTCGGCATTGCTGTCGGCCGACTCAAAGTCGTACCCTTGGCCGACGAGCAGTCGAGCCGGGTCCCAAATCTCCGGGTGACGGGTGTAGCCGGTGTCGGGATGGCCCACAACAATGCCTTCGCCATAGCGCTTGCCGTGGCCGTTACCGGGCAGCGGGAGCTGCCAGGCCGTCGGCACCGAGCACAGGGTTAGCGCCCAGTCATGCGGTTCGGTGCAGCTCAACGACGCCGCAGCTATCTCGGCCGGTAGGGCCTGCTGCTCGTCTTCGGTGAACATTTGCATCGGTTCGGGCGTCAACCCCGGCAGCACCAGCGCCGGTTCGGCCGCGGCTACGTCCCGATGTTGGCGCAGTTGAGCCGCCAACTCCCAGGCGCGGGCGACACTGATCCGTCGTGTGCCGGGTGGTTTGACCGCCATAAACTCACGCACATACAAACCCAACGGCTTGATATCCCAACGCCCGCGTAGGGTCTCGGCCACCACGCGTTGGGCCAGTAGCAGCGCTTCCCGCGGACTCATGTCGGGAACGCCGATCTGGATGATCAGCCCCTCGCACACGGTCTCAGGGATGGCAGACGGGGTAACGGGCCTTTTAGTTGTCATTGGACGGATTTCCTTTCCCAATCAGTTAGGTCACACTTAGCCATCGACGTCAGATTTAACAACCATAACCGGACAGGGCGCGTCGCGCACAACGGCTTCGGCGATACTGCCCAGTACCGCCCGGGCAATCCCCTTACGACCTTCGGTTCCCACCACAATTAGGTCAACGCTCTCGCTCTTGGCGACGTTCACAATGGTCTCGGCGGGTGAGCCGCTCAGGATCAGCCGTTCAGCCTCAGGCGCTTCGCTCTGGCCAAGGGCTTGTAGTTGGCGGGTCAGTTCTGCCGGATCGTTTAGTTCCGGCAGGGTGGTGGCCATGCCAAAAGAGGCTCGCTCCAAGATGACATGCAGCATGACCAGTTTAACCTGCAACCGTTTAGCCAGGGCAAAAGCGGTACTCTCGGCCGCCCGCGAGGTATCGGTTAAGTCAGTTGCCAGTAAGATTTTGTGCCCAAACATCAGTTTCTCCTTAGATGTATTTTTTCCGGTGACGTTAGTAACGTGACTCTTTCCAAAAAGCCCGTTGTCATACAGGATAATAGGGCAGGAAATGACGTTTTACAATTCTGGACGCGGCGACTGCCAGGGCCAGCGCCCCTCCATCTCAACGACCAAGGCCCAGCTCAAAAAGGTACGGATCAGCACCAGTATTCCCAACACCATAACGCTGTTCAGCGTGGCTTCCAGGGCTACCGTGCGAATGACGTCGGCGGCCACCAAAATTTCTAACCCCAGCAGCAGCGCTT
>JAGRCC010000478.1 GCA_020433785.1 Anaerolineae bacterium | reverse complement strand
AAGAACGCCGAAGATACCAAAAGCGGGGCCGGGCAATATTTCACGCCGCGCGCCCTGATCAGAGCAATGGTCGAATGTGTGCGGCCCGCGCCGCAGAAAACCATCGCCGATCCGGCCTGCGGCACCGGCGGCTTCTTTCTGGCCGCCTACGATTATTTGGTGGCCAACTACGCCCTCAACCGCGATCAGAAGGAGTTCCTCAAGCTGAACACCTTTCGCGGCAACGAAATTGTGGCCGGTACTCGCCGGTTGTGCCTGATGAACATGTTTTTGCACAACATCGGCCAGATCGACGGCCAGTCGATGGTCGCCCCGACCGATGCCCTCATCGCCGACACCGGCGACCGCTTCGATTACGTGCTGGCCAATCCGCCCTTTGGCAAAAAGAGCAGCATCACCGCCACCAACCAGGCCGGTGAGCTGGAGCGGGAAGATTTCACCTACAACCGCCAAGATTTTTGGGCCACCACCTCTAACAAGCAGCTCAACTTTGTGCAGCACATCCGCACCATGCTTAAAACCACGGGCCAGACCGCCGTGGTCGTGCCGGATAACGTGCTGTTTGAAGGCGGGGCCGGCGAAACCGTCCGCAAGCGGCTGCTGCAAAACACCGACCTGCACACTATTTTGCGCCTGCCCACCGGCGTTTTTTACAAGCAGGGCGTCAAAGCCAACGTCATCTTTTTCGACAACAAGCCGGCCAGCAAAGATCCCTGGACCAAAGCCGTCTGGATTTACGACTTCCGCACCAACATTCACTTCACCCTCAAGAAAAACCCGCTGAAATATGAAGACCTGCAAGATTTTATCGCCTGCTACAACCCGGCCAATCGCTATCACCGCCAGGCCACCTGGTCGGAAGCCAACTCCGACGGTCGCTGGCGTCAATTCAGCTACGATGACATCATCGCCCGCGACAAAACCAGCCTCGACATCTTCTGGCTGCGCGACGACTCCCTGGCCAACCTCGACAACCTGCCCGACCCCGACGTTTTAGCCGAGGAGATCATCGAAAACATCGAGTCGGCGCTGGAGGGGTTTAAAGATTTACAGGCGACGTTGAATGGCAGTGACTAGGACAGCCGATGAGTAGGCCCTACCAAACCACCATCCAAACCGTGCGCCGACAGCTCACCACCAGCTTCGACGCGCTCGACGCTCGCTTTGACCTGTCCGAAGCGGTGCGCCAGCATCGTCCGGCGGCGGAGGCGTGGTGTATCGATGATATCCTCGAACATGTCAGCTTGACCTCACACTATCTGCTGATAATCATTCGTAAGGGGGTGACCAAGGCGTGTAAGCGGGCGGCGACTCAAGCGATACCTGACGGCGAAAGCGATCTCCAGACGATTGAGATCATCGGCCATCCTGATACGTTCGCCTGGCTACGGCCGGACCATATGGAGCCGACCCGAACCGCAACCAGCGCCACCGTGCGGGCCACCCTACGCCAGCAGCGGGCCGAATGTCTGGCACTCCTTGAGCAGGTAGGGCAGGGAGAGGGCAGTTTACACACGGTGCGCATGTCGGTGCAGGCGTTAGGCAAGTTGGATATGTACCAGTGGCTCGCTTTTTTGGCCCTCCACGCCCGGCGTCACGATATCGAGATTGGCCGGATTGTGGCCGCCCAACAAGCAGACAAGCCAGCGTAAGCCTCATGACATTTGATATGGCTGTTTCAGCAAAGAATGGTTAGCCGACAAAGAGAGAATTAAGCTATGCAGATTCGACCGGCGGTCCCCACGGATCGCGACATTCTTATGGATATCTGGCTGCGATCGGTTCGCAAGACGCACACGTTCGTGGCGGAGGAAGATATCCAGGCTTACATCCCCTTGGCAAAAGCGTACTTCGCCTCCGACGAACCTGAATTCTGGGTCCTCTGCTCCGATACCGGGGAGCCCATGGGCTTTATGGGGTTGGCCGGAAATCACATCGATGCCTTATTCCTGGCCCCGGAGTTCCTTCGCCAGGGTGGCGGCCGGCGGTTGGTTCACCATGCCCAAGCGCTGCGGGGGCCACTGACGGTGGATGTCAACGAACAGAACGAGATGGCCTGCCGCTTCTATGAGGCGTGCGGGTTCGTCGTCGAAGGGCGGTCGGAGTTGGACGACACCGGCCGGCCGTACCCGTTACTCCACCTGCGGCTGGCAGCGCCTAATAACCTGCTAAGGAAAACG
>JAGRCC010000477.1 GCA_020433785.1 Anaerolineae bacterium | reverse complement strand
CCAACGCTTCCTCAAAAATCGACATTGGCGGCCTGACCAGTCCGGCCCCAATCTGGCCGACGCCCGCATCTTTGTGGGCGATACCGGTGTTGACGCGCGGGGTAATGCCCGTTTCAACCACCTTGCGGATGTCGATGCCGGTCGGCGTGCCCCGGAAATCGAGGGCGGGCATGGTGAAATATTTGTGCTCGGTGAAATTGATCTCGTACATTTCCAACGTGGCGTTCATGGCGTCTTTGGGCGTGCCGCTGACAAAGGTGACGATCGCCGGCGCGGTCGCCATGGCAAAACCGCCGATGCCGATGGTTTCGGTGATGGTGCTGTCGCCGATGTCGCCGCTGCCGTCCTCGGCGGTGTAGCCGGGGAAGTACAGTCCTTTTGGATTGCCGACCGGCCCGGTGAACCACTGATCGCCCAGCCCGCTGACCCGGATGCCGAAATCGGTGCCGTTGCGGGCCATGGTGCTGACGATGGTGCTGCCTTCGATGCCGTGGGCGGCGATGGCCATTGCCTTGCCGGCGGCCATAACCGGATTGAGCACTGCCAGGGCGTTGTCGCCGATGGCTTGCAGCACATCGCCGGCGGTCGCGCCATCCTTGGCCACTCTGGCAATGTGGGGCGCCAGCGCCTTTAGGAACAGGATCGAGCCGGCCTTGTTGCGGTTGTGAGCTTCATCGCCCATATGGAGCTGCTCGGAAATCAGGGCCTTCATATCGATGCCGCCGCTGGCTTCGATAGCGTCGCGCAGGAGGGGAGCCATTGTCTCGTTCATCCAGGTCAAGCGGTTGATGACTTCCTCGCTATACGCGCCGTAGCGCAGCACCTTGCCGTAGCCTTCGTTCAAATTCGAGAAGGTGTAGTGGCCGAATTTTTTATCCTCGATGATATACACCTGCATCGACGCCGACGTCAGCCCGGCCATCGGTCCGACCGCGTTGTGATGGTGGCACGGCTCCAGGGCAATCTCACCGCTTTCGATCAGCTTCTGGGCTTCTGCCTCACTCTTGGCCTTGCCCTCGAAGATCAACGCGCCGGTAATCGCCCCCCGCATCGGCCCCGACGCCCGCTCCCATGTAATCGGTGGCCCAGCGTGCAGCAGCAAATCTTCGCTCATGCCGGGTATAACGTCCAGCGCTTTGCCCACGCCCACCAGTACGGGGTGGGATTCCATCATGCGTTCGACGGCTTCGGTATTGGCTCTTTCGATATCCATTGTGTGTTACCTTTCAACGTATTTTGGTAAAATTGTAATTACCATTTACCAATTACTTCCTTTTCATCCGCTCCAAAATCCCCATCAACTTCGGATTACCACCCGCCGGTGGTTTCCAGTTGACATGAACTACCGGCGTACCCTGGGCTTTGAGACTCTCGGTAAACGTCTCGACGCCGACATTGATGCCGGCCAGCGATTGGTGCAGCGCCGCCGGATCGACCGGCGGTAGGCCGCTGGGTGAGTTGAGTGCGCGCAGCAGTTCGCCTACATAGTGGGTGGCGGTTTCATTATTCGTCTCGACCCGCGCTCCGGCTTGCTCCAACTGCTCGATCTGTCCGGCCATATCTTGCGGGTCTTCATCGGTGCCCGTCACCATCGCCACCACCTCCAAATATCGACCCTGCGCCTGCGCCTCAGCCTTAGCCTTTTTGACTGCCGGGGCAATCTCGCCCGCCGGATTTGGATGCGCGCCGTAACCTAAGACCACATCTAGCAGCAGCACGGCGACCTCCGGATCGGCGGCTTCTTGGGCCAGCCGCTGAAGACGGAGCGTGTTATCCATCATGGGATGCAGGCGACCCACGGTAAACTCATCTTCGCCCAAATCGACAATGGTGTGGGCCTGGCTGGTCAGTGAATTAGCCAGCTTGTCGGCTTTATTGAGCGGAGCGTTAGAATACACCTTGGGTAAGTAATCTTGCAGCAGCAGCAGGGCCTCATAGGCCAGGGTGCCGCCAGAGAAAAGACCGCGCAGATAGCGTTGTTCGGGAGCAAAGGGGAGATTGGAAGATTGGGAGATTGGGGGACTGGAGATTGGAGATTGGGAGATTTTTACAGCCAACTCGGCAGTACCGTCGAGTGTTGAGACAAAGTGAACCTGTTCGTCCTGCTGAAGATGGGCGGGCGGCCGGTAGCCGATGAAGTTGACCACAACCGGCTTGTTCGTGGCTCGCGCCACCCGCAGCAGGTCATCGGCTACGGCGGCGGCGGGTGGTTTGGAAATTAGGACGATAACGTGAGTGTCGTCGTCCCCGGCCAGCAGGTCGAGCGCCTGACGGGCGGTGATCGCGCCGACCGGCTCTGATAGATCGCGCCCGCCGGTGCCGATAGCGTGGGTAATGCCACCGCCTAATTGGTGGATACGGGCCGTCACCTGCTGCAAGCCTGTCCCCGATGCGCCCACCACCCCAATCGATCCCCGGCGGACACTGTTGGCGAAGCCCAGGCCGACGCCGTTGATAATGGCCGTACCGCAGTCGGGGCCCATGACCAGCAGCCCTTTCTTGGCAGAGCTCTGTTTGAGGGCGATTTCATCCTCCAGCGAGACGTTGTCGCTATAAAGGAAGACGTGTTTGCCTTGGGCCAGGCTGTCGCGCGCGACACCGGCAGCGTAGCGGCCCGGCACCGAGACCAGCACCCAGTTGGCTTCGGGCAGCATTTTAGTCGCCGCGTCGAGGCTTTGGGGTAAGTAGTCCTGATCGGCGGCGGCGCTGCGCCGTCTTGTTAGCAGGCTGTCAACCTGAGCCAGGGCTGATTCGGCGACGGTCTCGTCATCTCCTTCAATGGCAATGATTAGGTCGTCGAGTAGAGCCGCTTTGGCCTCCGGCGTAAGAAGGTTGCTTTGGCTGAGCAGCTCTTTGTTGGCTTCAGTGCCCATCATGACGCCGGCGTTATGTACACCGGGCAATTTGGAGAGCGAGAGCTGTAACTGCATTAAGACGACGGAATCATAATACGTCCCTCGCCGAATTTCTGTTTTAGTTGTTGACATAGGATAGATGTCCTTAAATTTTAAGGTGGTCTTGGGGCAAACGTGAAGTGTCTGTCCTACCGGATTCCATTAAGAATATGTGATAGTAAACTGACTTACGTTAGCAGGATATCGAGCCTGATGTAGAGCCGCAATAGTAGCATGCTTTTGAGGCAGAGTCAAAGGTTTTTTATGGGGAGAATAGAAACCGCTCAAGTTATCAGGCCAAGCGGACAACGGATAAAGAATGCAGCGAGTTTTTATCCGTTTATTTCCGGGCCTGTCGTTGTTTTCGCCAAATTATTAAGAAGTTACGGAGAAGATGTAAAATAGAAAGAGTCCCAAACGCATCATCAGTTTGTAGACGGCGTGGATATGCTCCACCAGCTTCTACCCCAGTCAACATTCATGGCCGGTCCATCGTAGACCCAATCTAATTCGATAGGATCCGTACTGATTATTTCGAGGATCACCCCACAATTGGGACATTTGACGCGCTGTCCCGTAGTCGGGGTAAGCCCTAGTTCGATTTCGTGATCGCAATCGAGGCAGAATTTTATGGTCATGATGTTCTCCTTCATATTTTTACAAAAACTATTTGAGACTTAAACGCTAATTTCATTATGGCCTAGCGATGTATAAAAGTTGTAGAAAAAAGATATTAAATTTGTGACAATGCTGGTCATTTAACCAGGTAAACAAAAATCGACCTACAATAGGTCGATTTTTATTGGCAGAGAGATTGAGCTGGCGCTCTATGATTTGAGCTTATGCCACAAGAGAAAAACGGCGAAAAATATGATGACCAGGCCAATAATGGTTTTTCCGGTTGAAGCGAAAGAATGTTGAGTAGGGGTTAAGTCTCCCGTTTCTGGTAACAGCAGCACGGGCAGCGGCGGCGTGGCCGAAGGCTGTACTTTTGGTGTAGCGACAGATGGGGTGCTGGTGGCCGTGGACAAATCGTTATCGTCATCATCATCACGTTGGGTGGGTTTTGTGGTGGTCTTTTCAGGAGTGGCCGTTACGGTTGGGGTAGGGGTGGATGTGGCCGTAGCTGTGTCAGTACCGGTCGCCGTGGGGGTTGGGGTAATCGGTTGGAGCGGGGTGTTCTCGGTGGCCTGATTATCGATTTTAGGTTCGGGGCCGTGGCTGCCGTCCTCGCCGATAATGACCAGGTTGTCGATTTGGGTGACGTCGATGGGAATATTATCAAGTACCGTCACCGCAAAGTTAACCGAGCCGCTGGCTCCAGCCGGCAATAGACCAATGACAGTGGTACAAATGGTTGCCGCCGGGCTGTTATCCGCGCAGCTCCATTGGGTGGGGGTGCTGGCCGTGGCATTAAAAGTTGTATACAGGGGTACTGTCTCGGTGATGACGGTGCCCGTGGCGTCGATTTGTTCGGTGTTGG
>JAGRCC010000476.1 GCA_020433785.1 Anaerolineae bacterium | reverse complement strand
ACGCTGGCGGCCACGCCGCAGGCATAGAAGCCTTCGGTAATTTTGATCAACTCGACCATCGGGTCGCGCAGGTTGGCCTTGTAGTTGGGATCGAGGCCGTTGGCTTCGCACATCAGCGCCCCGGCCCCAATCAGCAGATCGCCGAAGCCGGCCCGCGCCCCAATACAGCTATGGCGATGGTGGGTGGCGTAGTTGTAGGTGACAGCGCCGGAATGCTCCCATTCGCCGGCTACAAACACCCGCTCCCAAGGTACAAACACGTGGTCAAAAATCACCACGGCGGTGGATTGTCCATAGCGACGCGAGAAGAGCGGTGAACCATGTTCGGGCTTCTCGCCAGGCCGCCCCGCCGGACGAGCGACAATGGTGATCCCCGGTGCATCGACCGGCACGGCGCAACACACGGCAAAGTCGGCATCCGCTTCACCCATATTGCGAGAGGGCATCACCAGGAACTCGTGGACATAGGGCGCCGCCGTCACAATGGCTTTGGTGCCGGAAATGACGATGCCTTGGCCGTTGCGCTCAACGATGTGGAGATAGACATCCTGGTTAAGCTGTTGATGGGGCCGCTTACTGCGGTCGCCTTTGGCATCAGTCATGGCGATGCCCAAAGTCAGGTCTTCATCTTGGACGTGTTGCAGATAGGCGGCAAAGCGGGCGTGGTGCTCGGTGCAGCCCTTGGCGTCATCAAGGCGAGCGACCACTTGACTGATTCCGTTGAGCGCATCGTGGGCTAAATAACGCTGGGCGCAGCCGGTTTCCTGGCAGAGCAGGCGCACGGCTTCCAGTTTATTGAGCAGGTCGCCCGCCGCCTCGTTGATGTGGACCATGCGATTAACGGTTTTGCCGCTGGCGGATTGAACCGCCGTCATCAACGGCGCTTTGGTCGGATCGTGCGCGAAATCGTAGGTAACGGCCAAAGCATTAATCCCCGGTCGGAGCGAGGGCGCATCGACCACCGACTCGATCAACTGGCCATTGACATAGACGGTCGGTTTATATTTTCGCAGCGAGTCACGGTAATCCTGCCCGGTCATCAACCCGCCGGTGTCGCTGCTTGTTGATAGTTTTGTAGCCATATTGTCTCCATATAACAATGTTTAATTAATTGAACGGTGTTTAATGAAAAGCAAATATAAAATATTTATACTGGTTTGTCAAAAATGGTGATGACTATCATGCACGAGGTTTGACGATTCAGCTCGGCCTGGGTATCCTTGAGCACGAGAGTCAAGACCGCCGCTAATTTGGGTGTATTGTGATCCATAACATAGGTTATCGGGACCCAACTTTGCACCACTTGAAAAATACTACTAATTCATATGACGAAGTCTGTAAATAAATCACCGAAAGAAGATACAGAAGCCGGTGCCTCACCTGCCCCACGTGCGCTGCGAGAGACAGCCATCAACGAAGCCCGTCGTGCGCTGATTCTGGACGCGGCCCGCGCTGTCTTCTTCGAGCTGGGGCTGGAAGGCGCCAGTCTGCGTGAAATTGCCAAGCGGGCGGGCTACACGCCGGGGGCTATCTACACTTACTTTAATAATCGTGAGGAAATCTACGCGGCTTTGCTGAGTGAGTCGTTGGAGCGCTTGAAGGAGGCCGTTGACAGCGCCGATAGCGATCCGGCAGAACCCACCGCACCGGCCTTGTTACGAGCCAGAGCCATGGCGTTCTTTCGGTTCTATCAGGATAATCCCCAGGATTTGGACTTAGGCTTCTACCTGTTCAATGGCGCCCAACCTCGCGGCTTAACGCCTGAATTAAATCAGCAACTCAACGACCAGTTGCGGGCTGCACTGCTGCCCATCCAGGAGATGTTGGTCAGCCTGGGGTTAGCTGAGGCCGATGCCGTGGCCGAAACAACCGCTATTTTTGCCCACGCCGTCGGCTTGTTGATGCTCCACCATACCCAACGTATCCGGTTATTCAAACAAAATGCCCAGGAGCTTTTTGAACAATACCTGGCCTTCTTGATGCAGAGGGTCAGCCGATAAAGATGAAGATCGTTTTTAGTTTTCCGGCTTTGACCATGCTGTTGGTCGTGTTCGGATTGGGTGTTTGCTCAGCTTGGGAAATATGGCCGGTGCAGGTTCCTGGCCAAGAACAAAATCGCCGAGTTGTAATTGATGAACGTGATCAAATGTGTACCTTCGCTCAGGATTGCGTGTTGGCTTGGACCGATTGCAGCTCCTGTGAATGTGGCACACCCATCAATCAACAGCAGGCGGCTAAGGTTGACCAGGCCTACAAAGCGATGTGTATGAACTATCGCGGACCGGTGTGTGATATGGCCTGCCCGGAGGTCACGTTAGATTGTGTCGATAACCTTTGTGTGGCGGTTGAGAAAGCAGAGTAGCCGGTGGTCAAGCCGCTTGCGGACTCGTCTATCGGAACGATATCTAAGGGCTGGATAACAACAAGCGATTGTCGGGTGTATCGGGAATGGCCAGGCGTTGGCCTGTTTCACTATCGTATAATCCGATCGCTATCTGAGCGACTGCCGCAGAAACAGTAAACTTATAGTCGTCTTGAATCACTTCGCCCGGCAGCCAGCTTGTGGTTGGGGCTTGCCCGGACGCCGGAACCCGGTCTTCTTGGCTAATAATGTGGCCGGCGCTATCTAACAGGTGAACAAAGACTTTATAATTTCCGGGTATCGTTTTTAGGGCTTGCCAATAAAGGGTCATGACAAGCGGGTCGGTACCTGTTGGGCTTACAGCATAACCGGCCAATCGTATTTGTTCGCCGATGACGACGTCGGTGGGATGTTGAACTCCGGGAGGCAGCTCAAACAAGCGAGGTTGGCTGTCCACTTGCAGCATGCCAACGGTTAAGGGGGCGTTCCTGCCGGTCAGCGACAGATGTAAATCATACGTTCCGGCAGACAAATCAACGGGTAGTTGAAGCTGATACCATTGTTTAATTGTCTCTCCTTCGCGCCAGTGGCTGGTGGGAAAGTGGGGGCTACCAAGCGGCCAATCGGTCAACATGGGCCGGTGAGTATGCTGACCGGCTAATGAAAAGTCCAGGGCAAGGTCTGACGCGGGCTTGCGGGTGGTGTGCCAGATTAAGGCGAAATTCAGGATATCCCCCGGATGTACATGAGACGGTAAGCCATCGTGATCGACCAACTCCAACCCCCCGGCGACCATCTCGCCCGCCGGTTCATCAACCGGTAAGGGCCAGGGCTTAAGGGCCGGGGTGACTTGCATTGATCCAACCTGAGCGGAATGGGTGATATGAGCATCGGTCTCAACCGGCAGCGATTGCAAACTGGTGGGCGAGTAGACCACGACCTCTATGTGATACGCATCGGGAACAGTGCCCGGCTCGATGGGCAGCAGAAAGTATGAATATGTTTCTTCTCCGGCTCGCCATTGAGTGGTTCCGGCCTGCCAGGCATTGGTGAGGTCCTGATCGAGCTTACTGACGATAGCTCCGCTTGAGTTTGTCAGACGCAAGCTGACCTTATAATCTTCGGTCATGGGGTTAACGGCTTGCCACTTCAAAATTACCCAGCTCAATTCGCCCGATGGCGTTCGGGGAATATCGGGCGGATCCACGTTCGAGGTATTGCCGTAGGCGGCGGCGATTAAATTGAGACTTTTCCCAAAATTCATGGTCAGCGGCTGCCAGTGATCGCCCTGTTGGAAGTTCGTTTCAGCAGAGTCTAGCTGGTAGTAGTAGAGATTGTAGTCCGCCTCAGCGTTGGTATCGACTCGGGTTAATTGGCCATATTTCTCCAGCAATAAAGGAATGATTTGTTTGTGGTCAGCCGCCTCTTCATAGCCCCGGACAACATCGACTAGAACCACCTTCGAATACCCTTGGACGGCTTCGGTCAGTTTAGCAAACATCTGTTGCTCATCAGTCGCAATGGTCTTTCGGGCCGGCAGGGTCCGGTAGCCCAGAAAATCAAGAAAGTGTTCGTCGGTATAGTTGTAAAGCTGAAGTTTATTGCGGGGATCGGTCGGAAACAGCCAGACTTCATCCGGCCGGCCTTCTTGGGCCATTTGTGCGGCGATCTGTTGGTATGGCCGGCGCGCCAAATATTGCGGGTCGCTGGGTCCCCATCGTAAGAAGTAGTCGCGATAGGTATTAAGGCCCACAAAGGTAAACACGACGATGGGGACAAGCACAGCCACGGACCAGGCCAGCCTGAGGCGACTACGTCCGGTACGCTCTCCCCAGCGAATGAGCGCCGCCGCCGCAGTCACCCAGGCCAAAGCCGGCAAGATATAGAT
>JAGRCC010000475.1 GCA_020433785.1 Anaerolineae bacterium | reverse complement strand
TGGCCCTGGCGGCGCTGGTGCTGCTGGTCCGGTACAAAGTGAACACCACCTGGCTCATCCTGGGCGCGGCCGCGATCGGCTGGGGAGCCGGAGCGTGGTCAACTCTACCAACTCCATGAACTCTATCAACTCTAATAACTCCATAAACTCTATAAACTATTTACAGGAGATGCTAAAAAATGAAATGTAATCATGTTGAGCAAATTAATCGAAATATTACGCCCAGCGCCAACGGCTGTGAGGATTGTTTGCGGATTGGGGATACCTGGGTCCACCTGCGGATCTGTTTGATTTGCGGGCATGTGGGCTGCTGCGATTCTTCGAAGAATAAGCATGCCACCAAACATTTTCACAGTACCAACCATCCGCTGGTCCAATCGTTTCAGCCGGGCGAAACCTGGATCTGGTGCTACGTGGACGAGGTGGGCCTGGACGCGCCGGGTAAGGTGTGGGAATAGTAAACTATCCACCCGGCTTAGGCCAGGTGGCCAATTGAGAACCGGCCGACTGATCAGCTGCAAGACTCCCCATCTGCCTGGTGTGTTATCCTCGAAAAAGGGTTAAACTGACAATAGGGGTCGTAGCGATGGAGGAGGTTGATGATGATTACGGAAGAAATTTTTCTGGAAACGATTGGTATGCAGTTTGAACAGTTGAGCGTTGAGATAGCCCGGTTACAAGCCCAAGTCGAGCAGCTGGGCTCTAAAGCTAAGGCCAGCTATGGGGCTGAATTAGAAATGCTGCTGGGGGAAGAGGCCCGATTGGCCGAAGCGCTGAAAAATCTAAGTTTGGCGACCCCTGATGAGCGCGCGCTGCGGGAGACCCAGGCCGCCCAAGAATTTGATCGGCTTCAGCAGGCGCTCCATCAGCTAAGAGCTGAGCTGGTTAACGATCAGCCCGAGCTGCGCTTAACCGATATGCTCACTCAATCGATTGGTTGGGCCGAAGGCATGGCCGAAGACAATCCGCATGAGTCGATTGGCTGGGCCGAAGGCATGGCCGAAGATAACCCGCATGAGTCAATTGGTTGGGCCGAGGGAATCGCCGATGAAGATGTGGTGCAATCGGTGGGCTGGGCCGAGGGTTACAAGCACGAGTAACGTAAAGACCGCATCCAACCGGCTGCTGTAAGAGGAGCGTGAGGCAGAAGCCGTCACGCTGCAAGAGGGAAGGACGCTGAAGAAGATTAAGAAAATAAACGGGTTACCTAGGCCAAAGGGCGCGAGGCTAAAGCCGTCGCTCTAAAAGAGCGAAGGACGCTGAAGCGCCCTCAGAAAGGGCCACCTTAGCTCGAAGGGCTTCGCTCGCCATGACATGGCTAAACTTGTATGTTATTCATTCCTTAGCCGTTTAGTTATTTAACCCAAGTTGCTACCATCCTCAGGAAATAGTAAAAAACCCATGTTTCAGTTCTAACCACGCGGGAAGTAGGGAGTATGGAGTAGGAAGTAATCGATTTTGACCCCTTAATCCCTACTTCCTACTCCCTACTCCTCGATTTGGACGTCAAGGTGGCAACTTGAGTTATTTACCGATTAGGGTAGTAACAGGTTTTGCGTTCTGCGTCATCCAGCGCGGAGAACAGGTTATTGAGCGACTCGGTCAGGGTGGGGTGGGCGAAGACGCCGTCCTGAATAGCGGTGTAGGGCAGGCCGCCCATCATGGCCACCTGCAGCACGCTCATAATTTCACCACCCTCCAGGCCCAAAATGGCGGCGCCTAAAATCTGGTCGGTTTTGGCGTCGGTTAGGGCTTTCATAAAGCCGCGGGTTTCGTCTACCTCGATGGCCCGGGCAACGCGCCTCATCGGCAGTTTGGCGACACAGAAGCTGTAGCCCTGTTCTTTGGCTTGGGCCTCCGTTAGCCCGACACGGCCCAATTGCGGATCGATGAAAACGGTGTAAGGCACCGGCCGCGCGGTGGTAGTGGCCTGGCCGCCCCGCAGGAGGTTGGTGCGGATAATGCGGAAATCGTCGAACGCGATGTGGGTAAAAGCCGGGCCGCCGTTGACATCGCCCAGGGCGTAGATGCCGGGAACGTTGGTTTCCAGCCGGTCGTTGACGGGGATGTAGCCCCGTTTATCGATGGCCACGCCGCCGGCGGCCGGGTCGAGATAGTCGGTGTTGGGCCGGCGTCCGGCGGCTACCAGTAGATGAGAGCCGGTTACGGTGCGCTGGCCGTCGGGCGTGTTAACCACCAGGGTGATGTCGCGGTCGGTGGCTGAGGCTTGTTGGGCCTGGCTGTTGAGCAATAGGTCGATGCCGTCTTGCCGAAATATATTAGCCACTTCTGCGGCCACATCCTCATCCTCGCGGGGCAGCAGCTGCGCGCCGCGCTGGATCATCGTGACCCGGCTGCCGAACCGGCGAAACATCTGGCCAAATTCCGCGCCGATGTAGCCCCCACCCAAAACCAATAAATGCTCAGGCAGGTGATCGAGTTCCATAATGGTGGTTGAGTTCAGCGTCGGCACCGTGTCTAAGCCGTCAATCGGGGGGTTGACCGGCCGGCCGCCGGTGTTGATAAAGATAGTTTCGGCGGTGAGGGTTTGGGTGTGGCCGCTATCGAGCTGAACTTCCACCCGTTTGTGGTCCACAAACCGGGCCTGCCCAAACACCAAATCGACGCCGTCGGCTTGCTCGATGTGCTTTTGGCTGCCGCGGCGAAATTTGGTGACAATATCGCGCTTGCGCTGCCGCACTTTGGCCAGGTCAACCGTTACCGGACCCACGTTAACGCCATAGTCGGCGGCGCGTCGAGCCAGGTAGGCCACGCGGGCGCTGGCGACCATGGTTTTGGTAGGGGTGCAGCCTTCGTTGATGCAGCTGCCGCCCACATGCTGCCACTCGATCAGGGCGGTGTGCCACCTGGCTTCGGCCAGCGCGGTCGATAGCGGGCCGCCGGCCTGACCGGCCCCGATAATAATGGCATCGTATTTTTTAGGGGATGTCATGGGATTGCTCCGTTGCGTCTAACGGTTCCACACTTATCAGGATGAGAATAATGTTTACGCATCTTGTAAATCCTGTTAATCCTGTCTAAAAACTTTGTCTGGGGCGCTTTAGCCTCGCACGTTTTGGCTGTCCTGCCTACGACGACGAAGCCGCCGCTTCTTCATCGCCCCGCCAGCCCACAAAATATACTACGGCGCCCAGCAAAGCGGCAAATAAAATGGTAATGATTCGAAACAGCGCCACGGCGGCAATCGCGGTGTTGGAGCCGATGTCGGAGGTAGAGGTCATGAAACCCACCATGCTGGCTTCGGTTACCCCCACGCCGCCCGGCAAGCCGGACAACCGGCCCAATACGGTCGGCAAAATATAGGCCAGGACCAAAGCCGAGAAGCGCATGGTCTCGCCTAAGCCCTTAATGACAAAATAGAGAATAATTAAGTGGAAGATCACGGTGATGACTGTCAGGAGTAAACCCCCGCCGATGATCGGCCAGGTACACACTTCAGGTACCGCTTCCAGGAAATCGTGCCACTTTTCTTCGACGCCAAATTTGGCGGCGAGCCAGTCGGCGGCGGAGGCCAAAAGCCGGCGGGTGACCGGCACCACAAATAGGCCCACCAGCACCACAATCAGCCCGATTATAATGAAGATAGGCGTGCGCCCCTGCCCAAACCAGAGCGCGGCCACGAGCGCGCCGCTAATCAAAACCACCTGGTCCATGCCGCTGGAGAAGGCCACCGGCACGCTGCCTTTACTGACCGGGACATCGGCCTGGTTCAGTAAGCCGGCTCTGGCGGCTACACCGCCGGGCAAGAGGGTGGCGGCCTGGCCGGCCACGTAAGCTCGCATAATCACGCTCCACGGTAGATCGGCATAGGGTTGAGTTAATAGAATAAAGCGCCAGCCTTTGACCAACACATACGCCACCGACAGAGCCAGCAGCAGTGGGGTATAACTATAATTAAATGATCTAAGGGCGGCCAAAATTTCCTCGCCGCTTAGATACTTATAGCCGGCCACAATCAAGCCGCCTAAGATGGCGAGGTGCAGGCCATATTTGAGATAGGTTTTGTTCATTTCTTGGACAATCCTTGCTTGTTGAGGGTTGGATTTTTATTCTATGCCAGCGCGGCCAGGAGAACCATACCATATCGAGTAATATTTCCGGTCGAATCGGGTTATTTTGATGGCCATATTGTCGCTTACTGACATCACCCGAGTTGTTACACGGGACCTGCGGCCGGTACAGGGGAGACGTTGATCGGGGGCGTGGCCTTCTATTAGAACTATGCCCTTTATGCCCATTTGGGTTATAACATCAAGTAGATGACCCCGCTCAATCGGGCAAAACAAAATAACACGGATGTTGGCCTAAAATCACTCGCTTTGGTCTACGGGAGCGGATTGCAGTCTGCTACACTTAGATCAGCCATACGAAGTTGTCTTTATCGCCATATCGTCTAAAAATTTAGAAAGAAGAAAATTAAAGCATGAAAAGTTCTTTTTATTTTATTAGGGCTTACGCAGTTGGGTGTATCGAACCAGGTGACAGTCACTTAGACGCGATAAATCGAGTTGTTGAGGCTAAAACGGACGTTCATTTTCGGCAAAAGTGACTGTCACCTTTTGAACTGCGTAACTCCTATTTATAATGAAGAGATTGCCGAGCTTAATCGCGAATGGAACGCGCTCGACCAGCAGGTTGACCGGGCTGAAGCAATAACAAACGAGATCTCATTATGCAAGCAACCTTAATTTACAATCGTAACGCCCGCAACATTGATCAGATTTCGCCGGATGATATCAAGGCGGCTTTGATGGATATGGGGTTTAAACCGGTCTACAAATCGACCAGCAGCCAACAAGATTTAGATCCGATTCTGGCCGAAACCGATGAAGGATTGGTCATTGTGGCCGGAGGCGACGGCACGCTGCGCGCGGTGGCCACCCGTTTAATCGATAAAGACGTCCCGATTGCCCTCATTCCGTTGGGAACCGCGAATAACATTTCCAAAAACTTGGGCATCTATCGCGACCCGCTGGAAATTTTAGCCGGGCTAAAAAACCCCATTGAGTTTAAATACGATGTGGGTTATGTGCGCGGTCCCTGGGGCGCCGACTATTTTCTGGAAGGCGCCGGCTTCGGCATGTTTGCCGACATGCTGGCTACGTATGACCCCAACAAGGGCAAGAGTATCCTGCGCTCAATTGAGGCCGCCTTTAAGAATATCGTTGATCAAAAAAAGTATTTTCCCTTGATTTCGATTGACGGCAACAGCTTTGTTGACAGCCATCTGTTGGTCGAAGTGCTCAACACCAACGCCGTCGGACCCCGCCTTAAGTTCGCGCCGGAAGCCAATCCGGGCGACGGTTTTTTTGACGTCATTCAAGTTAAAGAAAATGAGAACGAGACATTACTTGATTACGCCGCCGGGTTGTTTATGGAAAATCTAGCCGAGTATGAGAGTGTGGTTGTCTCCAAGGCTAAAACTATCGAGATTCAATGGACCGGCTTTCCTTTCCATATCGATGGTGAAGTCCGTCCGAAGCAAACCGAGCGCCCTCCTGACCAAGACCCGGCTGAGGGTGTTGGCCCTATCACGGCTGACGCCGGTACTGGGAACACCGTATCGATTGAAATTTTACCGGGTGCTTTAACCTTGTGGCTGCCCCAATTTGATGATCAAGCGTAATCGATGACTGACCTGGCTACGACTGACTCCATTGCGGCCTTAATCGGCCAATACGCGCTGACCTTCATCACCCTGGTGACCTTTCTGGTTTTGGTAGGGCTGGTGGTGGTATGGCAGTTATTTAATCGCTACCACAGCCGGTTGTGGCAGGTCGGTTATTCGATGTGGGAACGCTTCGCGGCTTCCGCTATCGCCCGGACCTTATGGCAAACCAGCCCGCGCTTCTGGCGTTTTCTAAGCCAGCGTTTATCGCCTGATGGCTATCTGGGGCTGCATTTGACCATAGGCTTTATCATTAGCTTTATCGCCTTTGTCACTTTCGGTAATATAGCCGAACAAGTGGTGGAAGCAGAAGGGGTGGTCCGCTTCGACCAGGCGTTGGCCACCGCTCTTCATCAGAATGCCAATGCGCTGACGGTGACTCTTTTTCACCTGATTACCAATTTGGGCGGGCTAATGGCCACCATTGTCATTGGGCTAGGTGTGGCGCTGTGGTTATATATTAGCCAGCACAAACGGCTGTTGATCAGTTGGACTGTGGCCATTATTGGGAATTCGATTTTGAACATGCTGTTGAAATTGGCCTTTCAACGAGCCAGACCGTCCTTTGAAAACCCGCTATTGGTCGAATCGTTTTATAGTTTTCCCAGCGGGCACGCTATGGGCGCCATCGTGATGTATGGTATGCTGGCCTATATATTGAATATTCTGGTAGCCGATGTGCGTTGGAAACGGATAGCCCTGGCTTGTATCACGATCTGGTTTGTCTTATTCATTGGCTTTAGCCGGATGTATCTGGGCGTGCACTATTTTAGCGACATTGCGGCCGGTTTCGTGGCCGGACTGGGTTGGTTAACCATTGTCATTACCGGTACGGAAGTCGCCCGGCGTCGGCAAAAAGGTCAAGACCAGCCCGTTAGTCTGCAAGAAGCTCACCCATGACCATCTACGTGGGGACATCGGGCTGGAGCTATGACCACTGGCAGGAGGTCATCTACCCGCCGGGGTTGCCACCGTACCAACAGCTGCCCTATTACTGGTCCCATTTTCAAAATGAGCAACTTGGTCAAGTCGGAACCGACGCTGATGGTTTACCAGGGGCACTATTTATATGAAGCCATAAAAGCCCAGCGGCTAACCCCGGAAGAGGTACGCTCGGCCATTCGCAACCAGGGTATTGCCAATGTGGAAGATGTGGCCTCGGTGGTATTAGAGACGGAAGGCAGCCTGACGGTGATTCCTTGTACCGATCTGGGCCGCAAGTCGGCCCTGGTAGATGTGGCCGACCAAATACCCCGCTGATACAAGGTGGGCGGATGGTTATCCCGACCCGAACATCGTCACGGCCAACGAAATTGGCCTTCCGGTTGAGCGGCGAGTTGAGCTAAAAGTAACCGCCGAAGATGCCGCCCCCAGTTTTTGGCTGCCCGAACTCCACGGCAAAAATGATATAATCCCCGGTCAGACCCACGGCTTTTGGCTGGCCGTCCCATCCCCAAGCTATTAAACCAAAAGGCTCCCAAGGAGGTCATAAAAATGGAGACAATGGTC
>JAGRCC010000474.1:1288-5490 GCA_020433785.1 Anaerolineae bacterium | reverse complement strand
CGTTTAGATTCCCGGCCCCACTTCTGGCTTTTTTGGTCAGAAGTGACTTGGTTAGATACTAAGAATCTGCTTTTAAGGGGCTGGAGGCGAAGACTTTTTGGGCCCACACCGAAGATATGAGCCGTGACCTGGTGGCATTCAGATTAAAATGGGGGTTGGCTGGTGCCTCTATTAATCTACTGGAGCTTGAAAAGGCTCAGTCACCGCAGCTAAGGGAAGCTGTAGGGTTACTTCTGTGCCGACGTCGACTGTTGAATTAATGGAAAGCAGTCCTTGGATCTCCTCGGCTCGCTCTCGCATGATGACTAACCCGAAATGCCCCTCTTGCGTAAAAGTGTATGATTCAAATCCGCACCCGTCATCGATAAGTTTAACGATCAATCTATCGTCAGTCCAAACAATGTTGATAGCCACGTTTTGGGCCTGGGCATACTTTTCGATGTTGTTCAGAGCTTCTTGAAAAATATAGAAAACCTGCTGTTGAATTACAGGCGATAAGCGCCGTGTTTGCCCCTCGTTGGTTAGGTTGACTTTGAATCGACCGCGATGGCCCACGACCCTCGCTTTGGCAAATAAGACGGTCGCCAAATCGCCGGAGTTGGAAAGGTGGGCCGCTGCCAGAATACTACGAACCAACTCATACGCCTCGTTAGCCACATCGCGCATTCGGATTAATTCCTGTCGAAGCGCGTTTGGCTGGGGCAGATTGCCGTCATTAAGGGTGAATTCATCGAGTTTAAGTCGCAAATACCCGATGTTTTGCCCTAATGTGTCATGCAGATGGCGGGCAATACGGGAGCGTTCTGCTTCTAAGGCTTCGGTCCGCAGCTTACGTTCGGTCACATCTCGAACGATGGCCAGGACTTCTTGCGGGCCATAGACCACCAACCAGGCCTCAAAGTCTCGGATGCCTTGGGGCAGGCGGAGTTGAAAATCAAAAATTTGGGTGTCATTGGTTTCAACCGTTTTGCTTATGTTGTGAACAAAGATTTCGGCCAGATCGGATGATAGCCCTGGCATTTCACCCAGTAAGGTGCCAATACTCGGCGTAGATAAGAACCCTAAGGCGGCTGTGTTCTGACCCACTTTGTAATCCAGCAGCCGTCCGTCGTAACTAAACTGGAAGATTGCATCGGGGATAACATTGAGAACGGCCTGATTCTTGGCCGCCACTTTACGCAGCTCCTTCTCTACTTCGATCCGGTCGGCCAACTCTTGCCGGGCCATATCATATAATCGGGCATTTTCCAAGGCGATGGCTGCGGCATGCGCTAAGGGCTGCAAACGCCCGATGTCTTTTTTTGAAAACGTGTCTACCTCGGCGCTATCTAGCCGTAGCAAGCCCAACACCCGATCCCGTAGAAGAATAGGAACCACAACAAACGACTTGATCCAAGCCGCCTCCGGGACTGCGACCCAGCGAGGATCTTGATCGGTATTGGGTACGACCAGCGTTTGCCCTGAGCGAACGGCTTTGGCGTCCAGGGGAAAGTCCGCCAGAGATTGTTCCAGTTTAGATATCAAGTTTTTATTGGCAAAGTTATCATAACCCCGATGACGCGCGATGTGTAGTTTGTCGTTCTTGACTAACACAATATTGGCGGCGCTGTAGGAAACCAGGAGTTGGACTTGATGTAAAATCTCATCTAATACGGCTTCATAGCTTGTCTGCGCTGTCAGAGCCAGGAAGACCTCGCCCAGGATTTCGGCCAACTGCCGCTGCCGTCGCTCGGTGGCGAGTAGATGTTCTCGTTCGGCTTCGGCGTTCTTGCGCGGGGTAATGTCGCGGATAACCGATTGCATCGCCGGGCGTCCTTTAAAGGTAATTGGTACAGTTGCTATCTCTACATCCACCGTTGTTTTATCAAGCCGCACGAATTTCTCTTCAACCAACGGGACACCAATTCGTTCATCAGCAACCGCCTTCAACCGGGTTTGCACTTTCTTTAAATAAGCAGGGTGGACAAAATCGAAGATAGATCGACCAATCAACATATTGGTACTAGTCGCACCTAAAATTGTTGCCGCCGGGCTGTTCAAGTATTCGATGTTATTATCGGCGTGAACTACAACCCCCTCAAAAGAAAGTCCTATTAAGCGACGATAACGATCTTCACTTTCGCGCAGCGCCTCGACCGTTTTTTTACGCTGGGAAATATCACGAATAATGGCCTGATAGCCCAAGACCCGGCCATCCTTGGCTTGCCATTTATTAACCGTTAATAGGCAAAACACATGGGCGCCCTGTCTATTCTCTAATCTCAGTCCAAAGTTACTGACATACCCCTGTCGTTCCATTAGGATTCGGAATTTGCCCAAATCTTCTGAGGCACGGATGACCGTGCTGTAGTTAAGGCCGATTAGATCATCCCGAGTGCAGCCGAGCATGTCCAACATAGCTTGATTAACCTGTAGCACGTTTTCCTGTTGATCGGCGATTAGAATAGCATCTCGGGACTGTTCAAAGACGTTATCGAAAAGCGTTTGATATCGCTCCTCACTTAACTGTAAGGCCCTTTGGGCCCGTGATCTTTGTTCAGCAATAAAGAATACCAAGATCAGGATCGTGGTGAGTAAAGGAATTTCGATTATTTCGTCAACTTGAGTTTGACTGGCCAGAATAGCCAGCATCACCGCGACGGTCGTGATTGTGACCCAAAAGATAGCCCGTACGGCGAATGGCCGAAAATCCCAAAAAAATGCCCCAAAGGTTAACAAGATGAATACACAGTGAAAAAAGAGAACTTTGGCCGGAGTAAACAGAAGGAGAACAGCCGTAAGCAAAAGGGCTAGGTCTAGGAAAATTAACCACCCCTCAAATTGCCATACCTTCAAGAAATTTTCAAAGGAGGTATCTTGGCGAGGATTATTTTTCTGGATGATGACTACCTTGTCTGTCACTTATCTGATCCCCCTTGATTACATAAGGCCCGAGGGCAAGGAATTTTTAATATAAAGTTTGCAGCAAGCTGAAACAAGCATTGTTCTAACGTAAAGATGTCTATCAAACCTATTTTAGTTCAATGTCACATTTTTATGACTTACGCCGTTGGCATGTCATTTCGAGGAGGAACGACGAGAAATCCCTGAGAACGATGTTTGCCAACGGACTCCATAGGGATTTCTCCGCCTTCGGTTACGAAATGACATTATGGGATATCAAGTGCGTGACTCATAATTTTAATAAAACATATTTAATGGCAGTAGATAAAACTATTACGCCCATCAAATTATCCACTCATCCGCCAGCAGGCGTGGCAGCAGTGGATGAAAAATGCGGTAGGTGGCCCCCCATAATTGGTACGGGCCAACTCGGTAGAACGGAACTTGCCGGGGGGCGGGCCAGGTGGGGAACTGTTTGATCTCCTCGCCGTGGGCTTCAGGCCGGGCCAGGTCGTCGAGCCGGACCTCGATGATCTCGGCAATCTCGCGTTCGTCCCGCCGCCACTGGGGAGGCGCGATAATGCGGCCCAGGAAGGGATAGACCTGAAAGCCGGTGGTCAGCGTGGGGACGACCGGAAAGGAGGCCAGCAGTTCAACTTGCTCCCGGGCCAGGCCGGTTTCTTCCCACGCCTCGCGCAGGGCCGTTTCCCACAGCGATTGATCGTGCGGGTCGCGCTTGCCGCCGGGAAAGGCTAACTGCCCGCCGTGATGCCCGCCCTGGCTGCGCCGAACCAGCACCAACCGTACCGCCCCATCCTGGCCCCGATAGACCGGGATGAGGATGGCCGCGTCAACTTGCGATTGTTTAGATGTTGGCATGAGGATGACCTTATACGTCTGTTTCCCCTAATTATACCATAGATGCCAAATCGCCGAGGCGTTTATCACCTCGGCGGTTTCGGGTCATTACTATAAATCATTAATCCGCTAGCAAAATCTGGTTTGAGATTGACCAGGTTATTGGACCTTGAGTTAGCCCCGTATTAGATAAACTTTAACGAAGCTGGTCTTCAATTGATTGCCCAGGTCGGGCAGAGCCTCGGTCTGGTTGTCTGCGGCGGCGGTACGGAGCGACTCCAGATTGGCCCGGATGGTCTGGATTTCGGCGTCGTTGGCTTCGGTCTCGACCACCTTCAGGGCGGTATCGGCTGCGGTGTAGGCAGTCAATACCCCTTGTGCATCCTTCTCCGTAGCCGCCTCCAGGGCAACTTCCATTACGTCGTGAAAATCGACCAGGGCCACGGCCAGCATCGAGAACC
>JAGRCC010000474.1:0-1278 GCA_020433785.1 Anaerolineae bacterium | reverse complement strand
TGCGCTTGAAGATATCTTGAAAGACGGGCCGGACGGCTTCCAGCGATACGTGGGCCTGCTGTAAATCACCGTCGTGAACTTCCTCGTTGACGCCCGCGATAGTTTGGGCCACCTGTTCCAAGTCTGCCTCGAAATGATCATCTCCCCGCACGGCATAAGGTTGGTAGGCGCTGTATTTTTGCTGAAAGGCCGCATATTCAACCCGCAATTGCTCATAGTTTTGAATGGCCTCTTCCCGGTGCCCCTGGCCGGTTTGGAAAAGGGCCTGTTTGTAGAAATTGTTCATCTGGTTGAAATCTTCCAGGAAGAGTTTCCGCGAGAAAAAGCTGCTGGCATAGCTGCCGCCGATCAGAACCACAGCCAGTAGCAGCAACCCCACACCGAACCAGACCTTGCTCAAAGGGCGACTTTCACTACGAGCGCTGGACAGACCGGCCACGAAATAAAGCGGACAAATGCCGGTAAAAGCGGTTAAGAGCATAATCCCACTGAGGACGTAGGCCAGCCCTTGCCAAAGACCCCCCAGCCAGAAAAACCCGATCTGGAACAGCACCAGACCGATGAGCAACCGTAGAAAGCGGTCGAGTCTACTTTCATTAAATATCGAGTAATTTTGTGGCGCGTTCATAATAGTCTCCTCATTAGATGCATCGTTGTCAATGCTTCATATTTTGAGGGAGACTTATGAAGGAGTGATGGAGAAATTGTAAGGATTTGGTAAGTATTGCCTGGACACAGTCGAAATGACTCACCCCGTTACTCTGGCGATGACATCTTCGACGCCCAGGCCGTAAATGTGCGGCGGTTTGATGTGATTGAGCGTCAAATACATCGCCAGTTGGCTGCGGTGATGGATTTCATGCTCAACCATCGCCATCAGTAATCGCCAGGCTCGAACGGGCGTACCTTCCAGGCTCGGCCCGTATTGAGCCAGCCGCTCATCCGGGAGGGTTCGGAGGGCCGCGATAGCCTGATCGTGGCCGGTGGTCAACGCGGCGACGGCTTGGGCCAGGCTTTGGTTGTCCGGGGCGGTGTGGCCGTCATAGCGCCACTGCTGGTCAACCACTGCCGTGACGAACATCGCTTCGGCCGCCGCCAGGTGGCGAATGAGGTCGCCAAAGGTAAATTCGCCTTCGGCCGGCGCCCAATCGATTTTATCGGCCGGAACGGCCTGGATGAAGGTCATCGTCCGGCGGCGAATACTGTCATAGTAATGAATGAAGTCATTGACCTGATTGAGCAATGATAACTCCCTTGAAAATAGATGCTGTAGGACAA
>JAGRCC010000473.1:1211-3748 GCA_020433785.1 Anaerolineae bacterium | reverse complement strand
TTGAGCATGAAATAAAAGACGGCCAGCGTGCCGAAGTTCAGCAGCAGAAACAGCGCACTGTGAACCACATTTCGGTTGAAGATAACCCCCAGGGCCGAAATAACCGAAATGGCGGCGACAATTAAAAAGAAAATTTGTCCGGGCATATAGAATTTCTCTTCTTAAAGAATAGATTTAAACGTGGTAAAACGCTTCCAACGCTACAGAGACGTCAAAAGCGTTTGCATTCCATCATCGATGGAACGGGTCAAATTGGCAAAATTTCAAAAGCGCTACGCTACTTCTTACCCCAAGTTTCCGCTAGCTTGAACTCTTCATCACTGCGCAAAACGATGTAAGATGGGTCGTGTGGCTGAAGTAGGCGCTCTTTAGTATAGATGGCATCCCAGCGATTGTATTCGGCCAAAGCAAAGTCGTGTTCCAGCACAATGGCTTCGGTCGGGCACGCTTCGGCGCAGTAGCCGCAGAAAATGCAGCGCAGCATATTAATATCGTAAATCGAGGCATACCGTTCGCCGGGCGAGTAACGCTGATCGTCGGTGTTCTCCGAGGCTTGCACATAAATGCAGTCGGTAGGACAGGCCGCCGCGCACAAGGCGCAGCCGATGCATCGTTCCAGGCCATTATCGTAACGCTTTAGAACGTGCCGCCCCCGGAAGCGCGGATAAACTTCAACCGGTTCATCCGGGTACTGATGCGTCACCGGCTTCTTAAAGAAATATTTCAACGTCACTCCCATCGCCTTGGCGATCTCGGCAGATCCGGTGACAACATCTTTCAATTGGTTGATCATGGTTCGCTTTCCTATCTAAGATACAGTTAGGTAACTCGTAGCCGACTAAATTTCTAGAAGAAAAGGATCGCCAGAATAAGCGCTGTTACCGCGGCATTGGCAATACTCAACGGCAGCAAAAACTTCCAGCAAAATTTCATCAGTTTATCGAACCGAACGCGGGGGATACTCACCCGCACCCAAATCATGGTGAACACGATAAACGCAACTTTAATGAGCAGATAAACGATGCCTAGCACCGGAATTTGTTGGGCGAACGGCCCCAGCCAGCCGCCCAGAAAGACCGTAGAGATAATAAAACTGAGCACGATCATGTGGATATATTCCGCCGCAAAGAACAGTCCAAACTTCATACCGCCATATTCGGTGGCGAAACCGGCAATCAGTTCGTTCTCCGTTTCGGGCAAATCGAACGGTGAGCGCCCGGCTTCGGCCAGGCCGCAGATGTAGAAGATGAGAAAAGCAATCGGCTGGAGGAAAATGAGCCACAGATAGCCGCCCAAATAAGTCGCCTGAAAATTGACGATGTCGGTCATGCGCATCGAGCCGACAATGAGCAGCACACTTAACAGCGCAACCCCCATCGGCAGTTCGTAGCTTAACATTTGGGCGCTGGTGCGCAGCCCGCCCAGCAGCGAATATTTGTTATTGCTGGACCAGCCGCCCAAAACCACCCCGTACGTTCCCAAACTGCCCACGGCCAGAATATACAGAATGCCCACATTGATATCGGCCATCCAGGGATAGATGGTGATGGTTGAGCCGAACACCTGAAACGGCAGCACCAGCGGTTGGCTGGCGATGGGTATCACCCCGGCCGCGAGTAAAGCTGGCACCAAAGCGACGCCAGGGGCCATCAGGTAAACCAATCGGTCAACGTGTTTGGGAATGACTTCTTCCTTAAAGAACATTTTGAGGCCATCGGCCACAATTTGCAGCGTACCGAATTTCCCGACCCGGTTAGGGCCATAGCGCATGGTAAAACGCCCTAACACTTTCCGCTCCACCACCGTCAATGCCCCAAAAGCGGCCATCAGGCCGGAAGCGACCGCCCCAATGATGATAATTTGTACGATAATATCGACAAGTAGTTGCTGATCCATCAGACTTAACTTTTCTCCACGTTTACGGTCGAATAGAGGCCGTTCGGGCCAACCAACTTTTCCGCCGGACGACCGGCTAAGTTACGCGGCATCAAAGCCACACCTTCACTGACCGTTCGATTTATGCTGACCGGCACCGTCACAGCGGTTCCATTCTGGGATACGGTGACCTGATCCCCATTGGTCAACCCCAACTTCCGGGCATCGTGACCCGACAGCATCAACTGCGGTTCAAGAATATGAGCGGCTACGGTGTCAGCCTCGGCTAATAACCGGCCGCCATCGTACAACATGCGCGGCGCTACGAGCATTAACCCTGTTTCATCGCTCTCAACTTTGGCCGGTTCAACGAACTGCAAGGGAATTTTGGGCGACGAGTCATTTTCAGCAGCAGTGGCCCACTGAACGCCCTCACGCACATCGGCGGTGTAGCTCATCCCTTCATAGATGTAATGTTCGGTTTTGCGTTGAAGAGAAACGGGGGCGGTCAGATTTTTGAAATCCATCCCAACGTACAGCGGTACGCGCTGCGTAATCTCAGCCATCACCCCGTCAGCCGAGGCGTAGGCCCAATTAGCGCCCATCTGCCCAGCGATCCCGGTAAAGATAAGCCAATCGGCCCAGGCTTTACCCGGCGCGGG
>JAGRCC010000473.1:0-1117 GCA_020433785.1 Anaerolineae bacterium | reverse complement strand
ACATCGGCCATTTGGGCGGTTTCGGTCAAAAACAGTTCCTGCACCACCAGAAAATCGAGTTGTTCCAGCGCCTGTTTGTAGCTATCGCTGTCAGCGGCCGGGTCGGCGGCGGCAATCAGCAGCCCCTTAACCTGCCCCCCCTGCAACATCTCTTGAGCCGATAGGCCAGCGTCGGTCTCGACCGGCTTGTAGCCTGGCAGTCGATCCGGCAAGACACCCATATCGACAGCACCCCGGCTGTTGGCGTGGGGCAACACCGCAATCAGACCGTTGTTAGCTTTACCGGCGTGGCCTGTAACTAGAGCTAAAGCTTCCAGCGCGGCTTTCAAGGCCGGATCGTTGCCCGCTTCGAGACCGAAGATAATGATGCCATTATCGGCTTCGGCAAAGGCTTTGGCCGCGGCGTCAATGGCTTCGGATTCGATGCCGGTGATGTCGGCCACCTTGTCCAGCGTGTAACTTTGCAGGGCTTTCTCTAAATCGGCCATCCCGGTGGTCCGGCTCTTGATCCAATCACTATTGCCCAAATTTTGCTTGACGACTGAAGCCAGCAGGCCCAACGCCAGATGAGCGGCCGAGCCATAGCGATAGCGTAGCGTCGTTTGGGCCTGGGCATCGAGTTTGGTGCGCCGGCCCCCGGCATTGATCACGTGAGCACCTCGCTTGACCGACGCGCCGGCAACCCGCAGGTAAAGAATGGGGGCGTCTTGATCCAAGTCGGCCCCGATGTTCAAAATTGTGGTGCCTTTACCGACGTGGCCTAAATCGGTGCCGGTTCCGACCCCGACCGTAAAGGCCGTAACGTCATCCAACGCGGCGGAGAGTCCGACCCGGTGATCAATATTGTTGGTGCCGATGACCTCGCGGAACAGCTTTTGAAAGACGTACAAATCTTCGTTGGTCAGGTGCGCCCCGGCGATGCCGCCCAGCGCGTCGGCGCCGTGGGCCGCTTTGATATCGCCGAACTCCTTGGCAATCAAGGCCAGGGCTTCGCCCCAGGTCGCTTCAACCAGGTCATCCCCTTTACGCACCAGCGGCGTGGTTAACCGATTGGGACTGCTGTTGAAGTGATGAGCAAAGCGGCCTTTGTCGCAAATCCACAGTTCATTGACCGTTT
>JAGRCC010000472.1 GCA_020433785.1 Anaerolineae bacterium | reverse complement strand
GCGCAGGGTGTTGTAATGCTCAAAATCACCGTTCGCAATCTCGGCGGGAAGCCAATCCGCATTCCAGTGGCCGTCGAGAATTTGCAGATCGGTCAGGCTCAGTTCCTCCAACCCCAGCGAATTGGGCAACCCGGAAATAATATCGACAATTTGGGGGTTACTAAATTTATGGACCTGGCCGGTGTAAAAGTTGGGCAATAGGCGCGGCGAGGTGTGGTCGATGCGGCTAAACGCATAACCGGTTTCAGCCAAATTGGGCGCGATCACAGGCGCTAGACAGTCAGTCGGGTTGCTGCCGCTGACCGTGGCCCGATAGAAACAGTACCAGACATAGCTATGGTCGCCTACGACGTCGCTAATGGGATAGTCATCAGGATTGGGCAGTTCATTCAATAAGTGACGGCTGTAGGCGCCGGGAATGGGGCGGCCGTTAGGCGCGGCAAAGGGAATGCCGGTTTGGCCGCGAGTTTGGTAGTAAACATCGGCAAAGGTGACGTTATTCCAAATGGACGCACCGTAGCCGGAGGGCTGGCCTAAATCGAACAGCCGCTGCGCGCCGTCAAAGATAAACCCTTCATCAAAGTCGTGAGGGTCAAGGTAGGTCACGTGATCGACCGTGACATGGTAGCGAGCTAGCCGTTCGACCAGCTCACCGGTAACGGCCGAGCCAAAGCTGTGGGCGATAAAATGAAGGGGGGGATTGTCGGCGGCAGCCGGATCGATCAGGTTGATGTCAATTAGCAAGCTGAACAACGCATCGCCCACGGCTTCGCCCCAACCGGTTGAGGCCTCGTTTGACTCGGCGGCCCAGTCGAACAGCAACACCACCTCAGCCAGTCCTTTTTGACCCGCCGCCGGCGCGTTGCAATCATTGGTGCAGGAGTCGAAAAAATCGTTGCCGTTGCCATCGACATCATAATCAATGTACCAGCCGCCGGCCTTGTTGTGAATGTCCACGGCTAAAGCCGCCATACTGTCGCCGTCGCCGTCGCTCAACTGACGGCCGTGTGTGACCACCGTCACCCCACTGATAGATTTACTCGCCAGCTTAGCGCCAATGTCCTCGATGGCGAAAGCCGCAATCGAGATGAGATCAAATTCCCAGACACGATACTGGCCGGTCGCCGGTTGCCAATCCAACAGGTGATTGCTGCCCAGGCTCATCAGTTGGTGACCGGGACCGATGCTATCGAACGTGCCCTCGGCCACCGGCTGGCCAACCAGCGGATTACCACGGCCGGTGACCATGGGATCATAGCGCCAGAGCCGATAACGTCCTGTCTCCGGTTCCCAATCCAGCAGGCGGCGGTAGCCCAGATAAACCAGTTCATGGCCGGTCTGAATATCAGGCCAAGCGCCTTCAACGACCAGTGTACCGGGAAACGGGGCATCCGGGGCGGCATTAGCCGGATCATACTGCCAAATCTGGTATTGACCTGTGGCCGGCTCCCAATCCAAAACCCGATTGTAGCCCACATAGATTAAGCGACGCTCAGTAGCCGTGGGGCGCAGCGTGCCGGTTTCGGTGGTTTGGAGGGACAGCAGGTCGCTTGGTTGAGTCGTATCCAGGCCCAATCGCTGGACCTGGTACTGCCTGGTGCGCCTGGCCCAGTTCAAGACCAGGGCATCGCCCAGAAACGTGAGCGCCTGACCGGCATCAGTCTGGGCCAGCGATCCCGTGGTGAGTTCCTGGCCGGGAAAGATGTCGCCGGGATCGGTCAAAGTGGAGTCGAATCGCCAGAGGCGATACCGGCCGGAGGCGACATCCCGGCTAAGGATACGGTTAGAGCCAAGGTAAGTCAGTTCGGTGGTCGATTTGAGATCGGGCCACGTGCCGTCTTTGACCTTCTTACCGGGAAACGGCGGGGGGCCGGTTTGGGCCAACGTAACCGATGAGGGGTGAAGCAGCACTGCGGCCAAAACAAGAGGCAAAAGGTAATAACAATGGGTCAGCGTAAAGCAGCGTTTTGTATGCATTCCGTCTCTCCTAAAATTGGGTCGTCGCCCTCTGGGGTATGAATAACTTATGAGTTACGCAGCTCAAAAGGTGACAGTCACTTAGACGCGATAAATCGACTTGTTTGGGCTAAACGGACGTTCATTTTCGGCCAAAAGTGACTGTCACCTGGTTCGCAACACCCAACTACGTAAGTCATATAACTTAGCTCAAGTTGCTAATGGAAAGTGGGCCCACCATCATCAATTTAACCCCGCATCCCGCGCTTTTACAATGGCTTGGGCGCGATCAGCGACTTGAAGTTTGCTAAAGATGTTGGATACGTAATTACGTACCGTTTTGCTGCTCAATGATAACTGTTGGGCAATTGCTTCATTACTTGTACCTTGGGCCATTAACCGCAGCACATTACGCTCACTTTCGGTTAGTTCGGGAAAGATGTGGGATGGTAACGCGGGCCGGGCGGAGAAGAAATTCATCATCCGTTGGGCGATGGCGGGACTAAAAATGGCTTCTCCATTGCCTACGGCTAAAATGGCGCGGGTGATGTCATCATCATCCATATCTTTCAGCACATAACCCCGCGCTCCGCCGCGCATCGCCGCAAAGACCGAGTCGTCATCGTCAAACATGGTCACGACCAAAATACGGATGTGGGGGCTGGTTTGGACAATCTGACGAATGGCGGGTAGACCACCGCCGCCGGGCATCTGTAAATCCATCAGGATCACATCCGGCTGTAACTTTTCGGCTAAATGGATGGCCTCTGCGCCGGTGGTGGCTTCGCCCACCAGTTCGGTCGTAGGCATTGAGACCAACAAAGCCCGTAACCCTTTGCGAAATACGGGATGGTCATCGGCAATCAGAATAGTGAGTTTGTCCATGGTTACGACTCCAGCGGTAAGTGAACCACAATGCAGGCGCCGCCGGCTGTGGCGGGTTGGATAGAAAATGTGCCGCCCAATTCGGCAGCCCGTTCTTGCATGGAATGCAAGCCAATGCCGGTCGTATGGCCGGCCGACACGTAGTGGCCGTCATCGGTCACGCGCAGGGTGAGTTGGCCTGGTTCTACCTGAATTTCTACCACACAGGTTGTCGCCTCCGCATGTTTGACGACGTTATGAATGGCTTCGCTGGCAATGCGATAGACGGCTACCTCAACGGCCGCCGACAAGCGCGGCATCGGCTCCGGGGCGATGACCTCAAGCTGCATGGGTGAGTCGCCCAGCTTGAAATTTCTAATAGCGACCACCAGCCCCAACTCATCCAGCATCGGCGGGCGCAATTCATAGACCAGCCGCCGGATGTCGGCGGTGGCGGTGCTGATATCATCCCGCAGTTCGTCAAGCAACTGTTCAGCCTCAGCCGGGTTAGCGCGGATCAGGCGGCGGGCGGCGCTCAACTGCATCCGCAGCGAAGCCAGCGTGGGGCCAAGCCCATCGTGCAGATCGCGACGAATGCGGCGGCGCTCTTCCTCACGGGTCAGCACCAATTGCTCGCGGGCGGCTTGCAGGGCCTCGCTCGTATGGGCCGCGTGCAGCGTAATGCCGACCTGCCGGGCCAGACTGTTGAGCAAGGTATATTCGCTGCTGCTCAGGGGGACTTTGGGCAGCCGCGAGGCCACGTCCAGCCACCCCACCACCTCCTTACGGTACGTGATCTCGATGTGCGTCAGTTCACTCCCGTTTCGGGGCGTGCCATAGGTCGCCGTTGTGCCGCCGGCGGTTTTAAGATGGACATAGGGGAGCTTGACGGTGCGGGCAATGGTTTCGGCAATGGTTGACAGCATCGACTCTTCCGGCGAAGTCGAAGCCAGCGAGTCGCTCATCTGCCCCATCATCTCTAGCTGGGGGTCATCCATAGCATACACCAGGTGATGGACCCGAGGCTGCACCCAGTTCCAGACCGGTTTCAGCGTTGCCGCCAGAACGGCCACGACCAGAATGTTGAGGACCCAGGTGGTGACGTTGCTGGTGACCGGGATGGTCAGCGTGATGCCCATATAGATGGGAATACTGTAGCTGCACAAAACCAAGACCAACAGTGTGTAGTAGAGCAGAGCATTGCCATCAAAGCGGCGGCGCATTTTAACCATCATCGCCTTTCTAAGGAATGGAAATACAATAACTTCACCGATGCCGTTGGGTAATTGGTAATTGGTAAATAGTAATTAGGGGTTGAAGAGCCAATTACCATTTACTATTTACCAATTACCCAAACGTAAATTGGGTGCATTACCTGTACAATTGCGTAATGCACCCAGTTTAACACAGATTGGTTTGTAACTCCAGCCTCAAACGGATTGGGTAAACGCCTGGGGTTCGCGCCGCAGGCAGAGGACTATCGCGCTGAGGAACAAGATAAGTGAAACGGCAGCAAAGATCCGGGTGGCAACCCAGGGGGCGAAGATCGCCGCAGCGGCGGAGGAGATACAGTTGAAAGCGCTAACCATGATGACCAGGATAACGCCCCAGCGCTGGGCTTGCCACGTCCCGTAGGCGGCCACGATGGCCAAGACATCAAAGGCAAACCCCAAGATGACCATAAAGAAGGGGGGCCCTCCGACAGCATCAGCAGCTTGATCAACGGCGACCATCCCGCTGGCTAAATCGGGAAGCTCATACACAACCATATCAATCAGGGTCAGCACCAGCACAATGACTGCCGCAATCTTGAGTCCTTGAGAACGCGTTAACTGTTTCATTTTGCGACTCCGGTCTCAAACGGACGAGACAGTGAATTGGGTTCACGACGCAGACAAAGATATATCACGACCAGGGAGGCCAAAACAAAAACGCCGGCCATAATCCGGATCGCCATATTGGGATCGCCGATCGCGCCTCCCGTATTGAGAATAGCGTTAAAGACGCTGATGATGATGGCCAGGATAATGCCCCAACGTGCTGCTTGCCACACCCCGTAAGCGACCACGATGGTTATGGCATCAACCGCAAAACTAAATATCACCAACCCTAAAAAGGGTCCGTCGACACTCGGCCTGGCACCCGTTAGAAAGGGAATACCCACCGTAGCAATACCAAGCAGGGCTATTACCCACAGGATGACCGCCGCAATCTTGAGACCCGCTGAACGACTTAATTGATTCATTTTTAATCTCCTTATGTGTCAATCGGTTAAATAACATTGATAAAGAGATATTACAAGATAGTCAGTCCCATGTCACCGGGCCAGGGTCACAACCCTGTGGGAAGATTGTCCCAAACGTTTAGGACAGTTGTCCTTTTTCTCACGGGTTAGATAGCCACCCAACAACAATTCAGCGGGAGTCGATCTGTTTGATTAAATCATAACCCGAACAAGCCGGAACCAAAAAGGATTTAACGCTAAAGACGCTATAG
>JAGRCC010000471.1:3119-4983 GCA_020433785.1 Anaerolineae bacterium | reverse complement strand
GCCGAGCCAAAGCCGCTGAACAACACATTGCCCAGCGAGCGGTTCATCGCCTTACACATGATGTTGGTCAGGATTATCCCACTGGCCCCAACCAACGCGCCGGCCACAATCAGCAGGTTGTTCTCGATGACGAAACCGGCCGCACAAGCCGCCAAACCGGAGTAACTGTTCAGCAGCGAGATGACCACCGGCATATCGGCTCCCCCGATAGGAATGACCGACATGACCCCCAGAATCAGCGACAGCACAATCAGGATCATCAAAATCAAAAAGCTGGTCGGCGGGCTGATGGTAAACAGAATGCCGCACACTAAAATGGCCAGCAGCAGCAGCGCGTTGACGATTTGTTGTCCTTGGAACAGGATCGGCTTGCCGTCCATCTTGCCACTCAACTTAGCCCAGGCCATAACGCTCCCGGTAAAGGTCACGCCCCCAATCAAGACAGTCAGCGCAATGACCCCGGCGGTAAACGCCGGTGGGTCAATATTGCGCTGATATTCGGCCCAACCCACCAGCATACTGGCCAAACCACCAGAGCCGTTGAGCAGCGCCACCATCTCCGGCATGGCCGTCATCGCTATCAAGCGGGCGGCGGCAATGCCCACTACCGTTCCAATGATGATCCCGACAATGATCCATTGGTAGGTAATGATATTTTGGTCGAGCAGGGTCACAATAACCGCAATCCCCATCCCCACCGCCGAGAGCATGTTCCCTCGGCGAGCCGTTGCCGGCGAACTTAACATTTTTAGGCCAAATATGAACAGGACCGACGATACAATATAGGCCAGATTAATAAATAGTTGTAGACTCATGGTCGATCTACCCTCTTACTCCTCTTTCTTCTTGAACATTTCCAGCATGCGGTCGGTAACCAGATAACCGCCGACCACGTTAATAGTGGCGGTAGCCACAGCGACGACTCCCAGAACAATGACGATGACGTCGTCGCTATGGCCGGCGGCAATGAGCGCCCCAACTAACGAAATTCCGGAGATGGCATTTGATCCGGACATCAGCGGGGTGTGAAGGGTGGCAGGAACCTTCGAAATTAATTCAAACCCCAAGAAAATCGATAGGGCTAAGATAAAGGCCAGAAAGACCGGTGTGAGCGAAACTGTAGAGCCGCCTTCCTGAGCCAGCGGGTCGGCCAACGCCGGGCTGGCCGAGATCATGGTCAACAAAATGGCGAACGGAATGATGATCCGGCGCATGGTTATTTCCCCTCCTGACTATAAGCATTGCGTAACATTTCACTACGAATGGTTTTATCTTGGGTAATGAGACAGCCTTGCATAATCTCATCATCCAAGTTTAATTCAAAGGCCTTCGACTCTTTGTTCCAGAAATGCTCGATCAAATTACGCAGGTTGGCCGAATACATCTGGCTGGCATGACTGGCCACCCGGCCCGGTAAGTTACCCAGGCCGATAATTCGGACCCCGTTAATTTCAACTTCTTCATCCACTTTTGAGCCTTCCACATTACCGCCGGTTTCAACGGCCATATCCACAATGAGGCTCCCCGGCCTCATACCGGCTACCATCTCTTTGGTAATGATGCGCGGTGCTTTACGGCCAAAAACCTGGGCGGTGGTAATGACGATGTCGGCCAGGGCGCAATGTCGGGCCATACCCTCTTGCTGAAGAGCTATCTGTTCGGGCGTTAACTGCTTGGCGTACCCTTGATCAGTTTGACCCGTATCACCCAGATCGATTTCAACAAACTTTGCCCCTAGCGATTTGACCTGTTCGGCTACCACCGGCCGGGTATCGAACGCTTCCACTCTGGCGCCCAACCGTTTTGCTGTGGCAATGGCCTGCAACCCGGCCACCCCCGCACCGATAATAAATACCCGAGCCGG
>JAGRCC010000471.1:0-3058 GCA_020433785.1 Anaerolineae bacterium | reverse complement strand
CTGGCGATGATGACCGCCACGTAGCCGCCCAAACTGGCCTGCGAACTGAGCGCATCCATTTTTTGGGCCAGCGTGGTCCGGGGAATCATTTCCATACAAATGCCGTTAACGCCCTGAGCCGCCAGGGCTTCGACCAAAGGTTTATTAAAAAATGGGTCTAAATAACTAACGTGGATACAACCTGCGGGGAGTATTTTGACATCTTCAATGGCGGGAGGCCGCAGCCGGAGCACCATTTCGGCGTTGGATAGCATAGCCTGACGGTCTTTAACCATCTTGGCCCCGGCCTTAACAAAATCATCGTCGGCCACTCGGATCGAGTCCCCGACGCCACTTTCCATTTCAACCTCAGCCCCAAGTTTGACCAATTTTTCCACATCGGGTGGTATGACGGGAATACGGCTTTCCTTGGGGTGGGTTTCTTTGGGAATCGAAATCTTCATTGACACCACCTCTCTCCTATTTTTTGGAAATATTTGTTAACTACAGTGCGAGCGTAGTATAGTCTTTTCAGGAAATATTTCAATTTTTTACTTATGCCGGTTTTAAGCTATGGAATTGCAGACCATATTTCCAGCCGATAACCTTCCGGATCGAACAAATAAAAGACCTTAGCGCCCCATCGGTGTGTTTTTATCGGACCTAAACTGATCCCTCGCTGGTGGAGCGTGGCCCAACTTGCCTCGATATTTTCAACCTGCACCGTGATCGTAATGCCCTGGCCGCCGCTGCTCTTAATCGTGGCTCGCCGCTCATCGGCGATACTAAGGTGCGCCGAGCCGCCTAAGCTGAACTCCACAAACCAGTCTGACTCAAATGTCACGGGCAGCTCCAGCCCGTTTCGATAAAATGCGACGGTTTCCGCCCACTTGGCGCAGTAGAGAATCGTATTGGTTGCCTTTGACGTTAAGGTCATAGTCGATTGAAACTAATTTGGGTCACTATATCTTATTTGTAAGAGCGATTGATACCGGCCAAACGGACTTAGCGGAGTTAAAGAATACGCCTAAGCTAGGACATACGCAAAAAGTTAAGTGATAGTCACTTATTGTCAATTATTAGAAGCAGGATAACTCAGATGAGTCGTGTAAAAGCCACCTTGTGGTATGTAAGTGACTTACATCACAAAGATCAAAGTACTAAAGTACTTTAATTTTAGTGACCTTTGGCCCTAAAAACTAAGTACCTTTGCCTCTATTCGCCAGGTGGCATTCAGGATATACTATATTTGTAAGTATCTTATTTATTCCTCCTCTCCTCTCTTCCAGGCGCTCTACGATGAGCGCCTAATACTTTTTAAACCCCCTAACTTTTCAATTCAGCAATTGTAGCCCTCAATGAGATGTGTTATACTAGGCCCTCCACCGGAGTTAACAGTCTAAAGGAGAGGCCATGAGCAGTCCGATTAGCAGGGAAGCGCTTTTTCAAGAGATTAGAAGTGCGCGTGAGCGCCGCAAATCACCCGATTTGAGCCGAAAAACGGTCAAAGATATGGACCTGAGCCAGGAAGATTTATTGGGAGCAAATTTCCAAAATTCTGACTTGCGCGGTTGTACGCTCAAAGGGACTAATCTGGAAAACACGAACTTTAAAGGGGCCAACCTGCAAGATGTCAACCTTGAAGGGGCCGATCTGAGCGGCTCCGATTTGGAAGGCTGTAATTTAGCCGGAGCCAACCTGCGAGGAGTTGACCTATACGGCTGCAATCTCAAAAAGTGCGATCTGACTCGGACGGACTTCTCCAAAGCCAATATGCAGCAGTGCGATCTGGAAAAAGCCACGCTCTACTCCGTAATGCTGCACGATGCCGATTTGCAGCGGGCTAATTTATCCGGCTTAGACCTGCACAACCTTGATCTGACCACAACCAAACTGCAAGGAGCAACCTTGAAAGAGGCCGACTTGAGCGGCATCGAGCTACCCGATTTTGACCTGACCGGGGTAAATTTGCAAGGCGCGAATTTGCAAAACGCTAAACTCCATAACGTTATTTTACAAGAAGCCGATTTAACCAAAACCTCCGGGCTGTTCAGGAGCCGTGAAACAAATTTAGCCGGGACCGATTTGAGCGGGGCCAATTTGCGAGGCATTAAGCTGCAAGAATCAAATTTGTCACAAGCTATTCTAAGCGGGGTCGATTTATCCGAAGCTCAACTGCAAAAGGTCAAACTGGCGGGGGTGAACTTGCAAGGCGTTACTTTTCAGCAGGCCAACTTGCAGGAAGCGGATTTGACCGGTGCCGATTTGCAAAATGCCAACCTGACCAAAGCCAATCTCCAATCGGCCCGCTTAAAGCAGACCACCAGTGATGGGGCCAGTTTCCAACAAGCCGACCTGGCCAGCTGCGATTTATATGCGGCCAGATTGGCCGGCGCGTCTCTGGCCGGGGCAAATTTGCAGCAGACCAACCTCCAAGCCGCTAACCTCCAAGCCGCTAACCTCCAAGGGGCCGATTTGCAACAGGCCGATCTTCGGGACGCTGACTTGCAGCAGGCCGATTTACAGGGTACGTGCTTGATCGGCACACGTTACAATGCTGCCACGCAGTGGCCCGCCGGCTTTGTCGCTGAGTTGGTGCGAGGAATTACGGCTCAGTAGACGACTAAAAAGTTTATAGCATTGATGTCGTCTGCGATGTTATCTTGAATTTAAGGCGATTTCGCATGAGAGGGGAGCTTGTTTAGATCATGGCCGTCTGCCAACTTGCTGATGTGGCACTATATTATGAGGTTGTGGGTGAGGGGCCGCCGCTGCTGTTCATTCACGGGTTGGGATCGAGTACGCACGATTGGATCTATCAAGGAGTCTTATTTGGCGGCTACTACCGGGTCATTACCTTTGATCTGCGCGGGCATGGTCAATCGAGCAAACCCCCCGGTCCCTACTCAGTTTCTCAGTTTGCTGGTGATACGGCCGATTTGCTGCATCATCTAAATCAATCCCCTGCGCACGTGGTCGGGTTGTCGTTGGGGGCAAGTGTTGCCCTGCAACTGGCCCTCGATTGCCCGGAATTAGTGCGGAGTTTGGTGTTGGTCAACGGCATGCCGGCCCTGCCGCT
>JAGRCC010000470.1 GCA_020433785.1 Anaerolineae bacterium | reverse complement strand
GCGAATGCATTTCCGTCGATTAGATCGATGCCTAAGGTTGAGAATTATTGTAGACCAACAAATTAATCGAGGAGTCACAAAGCTAGCTTTGTGTCTCCGGCACGTACCCGATTAATTTCTAAAACCACAAAAACTCTCATCTAATGAGATCAATGAAGAAAGGAAGAACAAAATAAGATGGTTAATAGGCAACTCTTAACAGTTTTTATCGTTCTGATTACCGTTGGGGCGGTTATGGCTTTGCTACCGCCGGCACCGGCTTACGCCCAGGGGCGAGGCACGGTGATCGAGGTCAGGCATAGCCGGGGCTGTCTGGACATTCGTAACGAGAGCCGTCGTGACCGAGCCAGAGCACAGCAATATTTCTGTCACGGACGCCGCAACCAGCAGTGGCTGCCGATTCCGGCCAGTAAAAGCCGAATTTTGTTGGTTAATGGGCGCAGCGGCAAATGTTTGGATGTGCGCGGCGATGCCAAACGTAACTACGCCACCGTTCAGCAGTTTTCGTGCCACGGCGGGCGTAATCAACAGTGGTATCCGGTGCGAGTCAGTAGCCGGGACGTCCTTCTGGTTAATCGGCGCAGCGGCAAGTGTCTTGATGTGCGCGGCGCGAGTTTAAGGCCCAGAGCGCCGGTTCGGCAATATGCATGCCATGCTCAATCCAACCAACGCTGGCGGTTTCGGTAAACAATGAAAATGAGGAGCGATCAGGTGAAAAATCTATTGAAATCTCAAAAAACTCTGTGGATGACGGGTATTATCCTTCTGTTGACGCTGGCTGTTTTTACGGTGACGCAGTCGGCAGCCGCCCCTGCGGTTCAGAGCGAAACCGAGACACTACTTCCATATAGCCAGGACGGTGAGCAGTACGGCTACGTTGATCTCTCAGGCGCGTTTGTAATCGAGCCACAGTTTGAGCAGGCTGACGACTTTTCTGAAGGGCTAGCGGCGGTGCAGGTTGACGATCTTATGGGCTATATCGATTCGTCCGGAGCAATGGTCATCGAACCGCAATTCGAGCTGGCCGGCCCGTTCCGGGAAGGGTTGGCTTTGATTGCCGTCATCGGTGGCGACGACCAACTCAGTTTTGGCTATGTTGATACGACCGGTCAACTTGCTATTGAACCTCAATTTAGTCTGGCCGGCGACTTTTCCGAAGGGCTGGCGGCTGCTTCGCGCGGCGAAGCCGACGCATTTCTCTTTGGTTACATCGACCCCAGCGGTGAATTTGTCATCGAACCGCAATTTGAGGTTGCCGAGTCTTTTCAAGAAGGTTTTGCCGGAGTCGGCTCGGCTGACAGTGTCGGCTACATCGACACCACGGGCGCGGTTGTTATCGAGCCTCAATTCATCTATGTCGGCCCGTTTTCGGATGGGGTAGCGGCGGTCGGCACGGTCGGCGGTGAGGGTTATATTGACACCAATGGCGAGTTTGTTATCGGCCCCGGTTTTGATTACGCCGGCGACTTTAGCGAAGGGCTGGCCGTGATTAGCCTGGGTGAGCAGGACGGCTACATCGACTCCAGCGGTGAAGTTGTCATTCCACTTCAGTATGATTTGGCCCAGCCATTTGCCGACGGGCTGGCCGCAGTTGAGGTTGACGGCCTGACGGGCTACATCAATCCGGCCGGCCAATTCGTTTTCGAACCCCAATTTCTGGCGGCTGAGTCTTTTCAAGGCGGTCTGGCCCGAGCGCTCAACGCAACCGGTGATCAGCTCCTTGTTTTGGGCCAGGCCGGCGAAACATTGCTGGAACTGCCAAATATCGAAACCTTTCCTAACATGATCGATCTGGCCGCTATCGAGGTTGAGGCAACAGAAGCGGTTGATCTCCTGCCGGCTGTACCTGTTGAGAGTGGTACCGGCATCTGCACGGCCAATTCCAGTACCGTCGCGCTATCGTCGGCCTGGCAGTGTCTGGTTGAAGGGATGGTGCTGGATGCTTGCTTCACCGGCGCGGATGGAACGAGTGTAGTTTGCTATGCCGGTCCTTTTGGGACCGATCCCATCAAGGTTAATCTGAGCAGCCCGCTGCCCGAGCCGACGGAAACTGAGAATACGGCGCGAGCGAGTCGGCCCTGGCTGGTGACGCTAGAAACGGGGATCACCTGCGAAGCCGTGGCTGAAAATACACTGGCGCTAGAGGAGACCCCGGTTAGCTACATCTGCAACGACAATAGCCTGCTGGTAGGTGAGCTTGAAGCAGGGCCGGTATGGACGGCTGAGCGGGTCACTATCGGCAGCACGCCCACGGGGCTGGAGGTGGTCGGTACGGAAACCGTGGAGCTACTAGCGGTTGAGGTACCCATAGCCCCGTAACTTTTTGTCGCACATATACAGACGTTGCCGGAAATAAATCGGAGCAGAATTAATACGAATGAGACAAATCTTTCCTATCAATAAGACATTGATAATTGAGGTCAATTAGCAAGGGTTTTATAGAGAATCTCAATAAAGGAACAAAAATGTACACTATAACCGAGAAAGATATAGCCTACGCCCCGGCCACCATGCTAATGGAACTGTTCAAGCAGGGCGTCATTACGCCGGTCGATGTACTGCAAGCCCAGATGGCCGAAGTTGAAAAAACTAACGGCGATATCAATGCAATCACCTACACGCACTTCGACACCGCGATGAAGCAGGCCGAGGAATCGACGGAGCGTTACCGGAACGGCACCTATCGCGCTCTTGAAGGCATCACTGTCGGCGTCAAGGACGAACACTATGACCAGGGCTGGGTTGTCACGCAGGGATCGCTGGTTCATAAGGACGATCCACCTAAAGAGGAAGCGGACCCAATCGTCAAGAAGCTGAAAGAAGCCGGCTGCGTCATGAGCATGCAGTTGACCGTCCCCGAACTGTATCTGGGCGTCGCAGCCGACACCAGGGCCTGGGGCGTCACCAAAAACCCGTGGAATACCAAGTTTACCCCCGGCGGCTCTTCCAGCGGTTCCGGCGCGGCGCTGGCCGCCGGCTACTGCACCCTCGCTACCGGCTCCGACATGGGTGGCAGCATCCGCGTCCCGTCGGGGCAGTGCGCGCTCTATGGGTACAAGCCGTCTGCCGGGCAGTATCACAACGCCGAATTGACCTCTTACTACTGCAACAGTGGTCCTATGGCCCGTACCTTCGAGGACATGGTGCTGATGCACAACGTTATTGCCGGCCCGGATATCTATTCGCCGAATGCGTTCAAGATGGATCCGCTGCCGCTTGTCTATCCGGCCATTCAGGGCAGGAAAATCGCCTATGTCGGCGGTATGGGCATCATCGAGCCAATCAACGATGTGCAAAAGGGTATGGACGATGCGATGAAGGTGTTTGTGGCCCAAGGTGCTATTGTCGACCATGTCGACCTCGATCTGGGCCTAAAACCGGAAGACATCTCGCCGAAATTTAGAGATATGGTGCTGTCGGGGGCTATGGGGGCCGGCATGGCCACTTACGCCGAGCATCTCGACAAGATGATGCCCTATGCCCGCAGCTTTATTGAGCAGGCCGCCAGCGGCGGATTCGGGAGCAGTAACCTGTTGAAAGGCGAAGCGCTGGTGAAAGATCTCTATAAGCGGGTTGTGGATGCGGTCTTCGCTAAGGGTTACGATGTGTTGCTTTTGCCTACCGTCGGCTCGCCCCACATGGGCAATCAGTTCGACTGGACCGTTGGCCCTGACCACATTGAAGATGGCCGCAACTACACCAAGAGCATCCCCGGCCTCTACACCATTCCCTTCAACATGTTAAACTGGATGCCGATTGTGGCTGTACCCACCGGGCTAACCAAAAAGAATATGCCCATCGGCATGCAAATCGTCGGCAACGCGTTTGATACAGAGACCGTGATGCGCTTCGCTTACGCCTACAGCCGCACCGCGCCAAAATTTTTCAAGGAGGATCTGTTTCCCACATTCAAAGAGGTCGATTGATTAGGATGACTTTGTTCATACCCGGCAAAAACAACCCGACCGGCAAGTCTATAATAAATACGAGTTACGCAGTTCGAGACCCTAAAGGTTTTATAAATCGACTTCAGGACAGAATACAAGCTTGATTGCCTCTAAATTTTGATTGAAAGGTAACTTTGGAAACCTTTAGGGTCTGGTTTCTTTCAACTGCGTAACTCCTAATAAAGTCACGAACCTGGTGTTGACCATCAAACCAGACAATGAGGTTGCACGTGTCGAATAGAGACGTTTTTGAAATCACCCTCAAGCTTAATAACAAAGAGGCGCTTTTCAAGAAACCTAAGATTACACCATTCTCTCAGGATTATCAGATTCATAGCTACACTTCAGGGATAGAATTTATCTCCGATGAGCTGTACGCCGACACCTCTTACAAACGGATTCACGTAACCCTTATTCTCCCTGAAAACGAGACGGAAGCCGGGCTGGAACAGGAGGTCAAAGTAGCGGTAAAGCGCTATTGCGGAGGGCGCCTCAAAAATATTGAGCATGATATTCAGGCCACCCGCTGGCGCGGCATACGGGCGCTGTTTGTGTCATTTATTGCCCTCTTTGTTTTTATTGGCGCGTCCAAATTGGTGCATGATGACAACTCTCTAATCCTGCAAGTTGTTAGCGAAGGCTTGTCCGTTGCCGGGTGGGTCGCCTTGTGGTTTCCCCTGGAACTGCTTTCCTTTACCGTTTGGCAGCACCGTTTGGAAAAAAAGATCTACACACTGCTCATGGAAATGGATGTCACGATAAGGGTATGAGATCTTAATGAGAAAAGATAACAGCACCATCGTTAAACCCTTTATATTGATCATTATGAGCGTCACCGTACTGAATGTTGTGATCCAGTTCAGCGCCCAGGCCCAAGATCAGAACGATTCCTACAAAATTTCAGCCATGCCGTGCCCGGTCGCTCCTGCTCTAATCGAAATCGAGGGCGAAACCCTGATCTGCGGAACGGTCACCGTGCCGGAAAACTACGGCGAGCCGGACGGCAACCAGGTTGACCTGGTTTTTGCCGTGCTGAAATCGACCAGCCTGTCACCCGCGTCCGACCCGGTCATCTACCTCCACGGCGGCCCCGGTGCCGCCGAGTTGCGCAACCTGGCCAAGATGACTGAGCGCTTTGCCCCCATTCGACAAACCCGCGATGTGATCATCTTTGACCAGCGCGGTACCGGCTATTCCAACCAAAACTTAACTTGCGAGGTGGAATATGCAACCCAACAAGAGACAATGAGAGAATTTGTTCAGACCTACAATCAAAGCGGTGGAGCAGTTCCAGAGGAGTTTGGGGTTAATTACAAAATCTTTGAGATCTGTCTGGAGCGATTCGACGAAATCGACACGGATCTGACCCAATACAACACCCTCAACAATGCACGCGATGTGGTAAATCTGGTTTCGGCATTGGGTTACGATGAATACAACCTGTATGGCTTTTCTTATGGTACGCAGGTGGCGCTGGAAGTCATGCGTCGGCAGCCGGAGGGATTGCGCAGCGTTATCCTCGACTCTGTTGCGCCGGCCGACATCAAGCTGTACGAAAATTTCGGCCAGCCAAATGTGGAGGCCGTAACCTCCCTCTTTGATATTTGTGCCAACGATGAAGACTGCAACGCCGCTTATCCCGATCTACAAGATCGGTTCGAGGCGCTGCTGGCTCAACTGAACGAACAGCCCATTCAGACGACTGATGGCTCCCTGGTGACTGCGAGTACCGTTATTGCTGCTTTGCGTCAAAATGATATACGGCCGGGGGCAGGGGCCTACTTTCCACTGATGATTTGGGAACTGGAACAAGGGCAGACCGACACGCTTGAGGCAATCCAAAACTACGAACTGCCCCCCCTGCCGCCCGCTAACGCCGACCCCCTTGCCGCCCGCTATGAGGCTATCGCGCTATCGGCAGAAGCGCAACGGCTCATCGATGAGGCGCTAGCGTTGCGAGATGAGGCGCGACAACGCAATAAAGAGGCAGACAGCTTGCTGAGGCAAGGGGAAGAAGTGGTAGAACTGGACCAATTTGATAATGCTTTAGCCGGGCGGTTTGACCTTCTTTTCCACGAGATAATGAATGCGGAGCAGTTTGATCGGCAGTTGGCACTGAACCAGGCCTATCTCCAGATGCCGTTGCAGGCAACCTCGGTGGATGATTTGCAGAAATTTGTCACTCGGCATTTTACCGGCCGAGATGCGGATCGTTTGTTGGCCTTGACCGAAGAGATGACCGACGACGATGTTGAAGAACTGTCCCGGATTATTTTTGGCAAAGCTAGAGACTATGCCTACTTTTTTGATGTCTCTCTGGCCCTAAGCCTCTACATTTGCCAGGAACATATTCCTTACAACACCATTACCGGCGCAATAGAGAGCTTTGAGGCGTTGGCGATTCCGCAGTTGGGTACGGGCAAATTGGCAACCGTGCAGCAACTCATTGCCTATTGCCAACTGTTCCCCACGGGTCTGGAGCCGGAGTCGTTTCATGAACCGGTTGCAAGCGACATCCCGACCTTGCTGCTTCTAGGTACCGCCGATACCCAAACGGCCATCAGTTGGGGTCGGCACGCGGCTGAAACATTGAGCCAGAGCCAGGTTGTACTTTTCCCGGAGACCGGTCACGGCGCGTTCCGCTACAGTCAATGCGCCAGAGATATTGGGGCTGCTTTTTTCAATAACCCGGAGGCCGACCTTAACACGGGCTGCACGGACAAGCTGCTGCCGCAGTTTGTACTGCCGCCCGAATAAATCGCTATCAATATCATAATCAATCGTGTGGCGATTGTAACAATCAATTCGAGATACTAAAAGGAGAATAGAATGGCAGGTATATCAGGTGATGTATGGCGAGCAGAATACGACCGGTCCGGTGACCCCAAACGGGAACCCGGCCCTATTGAGTTAAATCGATACCTGGCGAACCCGGTCGCGCCGGGGGGGATCCCCACCTTTATGCGCTGGCCGGTTTGTTTAACCCCGGAAGACCTGAAAGCCGGGGAGGTGGATGTAGCCGTCATCGGCGCGCCGCTTGATTTAGCCACGGGCCAGCGGGGAACAGCCTTCGGCCCGCAGGCCCTGCGCACCGCCGACCGTTACATTCCGGGTGGCCCGGCGGCCGGGGGGGTCATGACTCACACCCACGTGGTGGTTAAACCTTTTGAAGTACTCAAATGTGTCGACTATGGCGATGCGGGCATCGACCCCTTTGATCCGGTGGCGTCCCACGAGGAAGTACGCAAGCGCGTGCGTGAAATTGCGGAGGCCGGCACCATTCCGATTACGCTGGGCGGCGATCACTCGCTGATGCGGCCCGATGGGCAGGCGATGGCCGATGTGTATGGCAAGGGCAAAGTAGGCATCATTCACTTTGACGCCCATTATGACGCCGGCACGAATCACTTTGGTCACACCATTACCCACGGCACCCCGGTTCGCAACCTCATTGACGAGGGTCATATCCCCGGCAAAAACTTCATCCAGATTGGTCTGCGGGGCTGGATCCCCTTTGAAGATGATATGGAGTGGATGCGCAGTCAGGGCATCAAGTCTCACTATATGGCCGAGGTGGAACGGGACGGCTTTGATAAAGTCATGGAGCGGGCCATTGCCGAAGCCCTGGACGGGCTGGAATACCTGTTCATCTCCTTCGATATCGACTCGCTCGATCCGGCTTATGCGCCCGGCACCGGCACGCCCGAACCGGGCGGCTTTACTACCCGTGAAATGTTTCCCATGGTCCGCCGTCTGTGCGCTGAGTGTAATGTTGTGGGCATGGAACTGGTTGAGGTCGGCCCCGGTTGGGATCCGGGCTACACCACCGCCCTCAACGGCCTGCGTATCATCCAGGAAGCGATTACCGGCCTGGCCATGCGCAAGCTGGGCCTGACCGAACCGCACTATCTCGACCCGCGCACGTCGGGCCAAGACCCGGTAGAGGGTCAACGGACGGATTAATAGACAGCTCGCCGTTGCCCAGGCGGCCCTTGATTGGATACCAGTTGAAGCGGCCCTAGCCTAGTAAAATAGAGAGAAGATCGCAAACTGTTCAGTGCCTTTCCAAGGATAATACTATGACAACGACTCAGGAGAAAGTAGGTTGGGGAGCGGCGATTGCGGCCACCCTGTTGATTCTCTTGGTGGCCATGGATCAGGTCATGATGCCTATTGCTACCTCGGCCATTGCTGGGGAGTTCAGCACCGATGCCGGTGCGGTCCAGGCTATCATCTCGCTGGTATCGCTGGTAGCGGCACCACTCTACATTGCCGGCGGTAAATTGGGCGATATTCACGGCAAAAAGAAGATTTTTATGGCGGGTCTGGTGCTGTACGGTAGCGGTACGCTGGCCGCTACCCTGGCTCCAAACGTGACTATCCTGATGGTTGGTTGGTCGGTAGTGCGGGCGTTGGGCATGGTGCTGACCATTCCGGCCTCGATCGGCTTGCTCATTACCAACTACCCGGATGAGGTTCAGCGGGGGCAGGCTTTTGCCATTTATGGTGTCGGTGGCGTAACGGCTGCTCTGGTAGGACCATTGCTCATGGGTATTTCGGCGGATGCGCTAAGTTGGCGGCTGCCGTTTGGTCTGGAAACGGTCATCGCCATCGGTACCATCTTTTTGGCCATGCGGGCCATCAAGGAAACCGAGCCGATTGAAGGGGCTAAAGTCGATTGGGTCGGCACGGCCATCACTTTTTTGGCCGTGGCCTCTATCATTTTAGGCTCTATGCTGGGTGGTCGCTACGGCTGGTGGCTGGCCCGCCGGCCCTTTATGTTGGGCGAAACCCAAGTCAATCCCTTTGGCCTGTCGCCGGCACCGCTGCTCATGATCTTGGGGGTGATAGTGTTTGCCATTCTACTGGCCCGACTCAACACCATCGAGGAAAAGGGCGGCCAACCGCTCTTTAGCATGAAGCTGTTTGATAATCGCACCTTTTTTACGGCCTCGCTAATGGCCACCGTTTTTTTTATCATTAGCGGAGCCTTACCCTTTGTGGTGCCGGTCTTTCTTCAGCAGGCGGTCGGCTTTGACGGTCTACAAACGGCTCTAACCATGATGTCCTTATCGGTCGGTTCCATCATTTTGGGCTTTGCCTCCGGCAGTTTGGTGCAGCGTATGCAACCGCGCACCTTGATGCAGATATTTTTGGGCATCGTGGCAATTGGCATGATCTGGCTATTTGTCACCGTCAGCTTAAACGTCACCTTGAGCCAACTGATTTTACCGATGTTTGTGATTGGCTGTGGTTTTGGCGTTCTCTCCTCGCAGCTTCCTAACATTCAAATGTCTACCTTGACGCCGGATTTGCAGGGCGAGGGCAGCGGCTTTGCCGAAACGGGTAAGGAGCTAGGCATTGGCCTGGGGACAGCCGTCATTGGCTCGATCATGTTTAGCATGGCCATCGGCGGCTTTGTCGATAATGTGGCCCGCCAGGCCGACATTCCTTTGACCGCTGAAGAACGAGCCGAGACGATCCTGCTCATCGAAGATGAGGCTGTCCCTGATCGAGCCATTAACGCAATCGCTCAGCGCGTCCCTAACCTGGAACAAGTCGGTAAGGAGGCGTTTGTGGAGGGCTTTCAAATAGCGCTGGGGGTACTGGTTGGCGTTTTGTTGGTATCCTTGCTGGCAGCCTCATTCATTCCCAAAGTAGAAGCAGAGGAAGTGGCCGCGCCGGCAGTGAAGGAAGCGGTGGCGGATGTGTCGAGTAAACGGTTGTAAAGGAAACAGAGATAAATAGGGGTAAATTAACCGATATCGTAAATACCCGGCCAAGGTTATGTCTTTCAGTTATGTCTTGCAATGAATCTCAGTAGAGCTTGATTCTATAATGAAATTTACCACACTTTTCCAAAGCATCTTCTTCTTCGCCATGTTTATTATGGTCAGTATGGGGATGTTGATAGTTGTTAGCCCTTTTTGGCGGTTATTAGTGCTGGCTGCCATTATCGCCAGTTTGCTACTACCTGCTCATAACTGGTTAAGTCAACGCACTCCCTTCAAACCGGCCCTGGTTACAGCCATCATCTATCTGTTGCTTTTGGTGCTGGTTATGATTCCCTTTGGTTTGGCGGCAATGGTTATTGCCAGTCAAGCTAATCGATTGTTGGAGGTACTGAACCAATTGACCGGTCCAGAAGTTGAAGCCTTTATCCACAGCCTGGCTGGTGCATTTGGTCTTAATTTAAACAACTTAAGCGAGCAAGCCCTTATTCAAGGTCTGGAACAATGGTTGGGCTTTCGTCTAGAGCACCTATTAAACTGGTTTCTCCAAACTATTCGGGATAATTTGGTTAATATTCTCACCAAAATTGTGGAGACTGTGGGTGGGGCAATTGGCTCAGTCATCAATCTGTTAGTCAACTTTACCATGTTTAGCTTCTTTTTTGTGATATTACTGTGGGAAAGTAATCGCCTACACAACTTTGTTATTAGATTTAGCCCGCTGGAAGCCCGGATGACTCGCCTCTACGTGCAGCGGGTACGGTTGATGATTAGGGATGTGATGTTAGGCGTATTTGGCGTAGCCATTGTTCAAACCTTGATTATGTGGTTTGTTCTGGCTGTTTTTAACATTCCCTTTGCTGGTGTGTTAGCCATTTTCCTGTTTCTGTTCGCCCTCATTCCCTTTTTGGGGATAGGACTGATTACAATTCCGTTGGGGCTTATATTAATTGGGGTAGGCTGGTGGAAGCAAGCTTTGGCGATATGGGCGGTGCATCTGTTTATTATTAGTAACGTCGATCTGATTTTGCGCCCTTATATCACATCTAAGGAATTAAATGTGCATTTGGCTTTGTTGGTTATTGGTTTTGTGGGCGGGTTGACCATCTTTGGGGTGATGGGGCTTTTCCTTGGCCCTATCATTATCATCCTTTTTACTACCTCATTGGAATTGTATTTAGAAAATTATGGACATACTGATACCATCGCCAACCCGGCCCCATTCGTGGAGTAAAGCTATGGACGCAATCCCTACCGCAACCTTATTCGTTAGTTACACCCATCTCGATCAGCAGGAACAGCAGACGTTTGATGCCTTGGCAAAGAAACTGTCACACCGGTTGGAACAGCCGGTCATCCCCTGCCCGCTGGATGGCCCTGGCAACCCTATGCTGAACGGAGTTGCTACGGCCTTGCAGCAGGGTGCGGTCAGGATCGTTACCCTGCCCTTGTTTCTCAGCCCGGCTGAATATCGAGATAACACCGTGGCGAAATCCATCACGTTGGCCAGCCGGCGCTGGCCCTTTGTGCAGTTCCATCTCAGCCCGCCGCCGGATTGGTCGGATTGGGTGACCATAGTTGAGGCGTTAATGGTGGAGGCCAGCGGCGATTCTACTCTCTCCCAGCCTTCCCCCTTCGACAAGCTCAGGACGCAGCCTGCTAGGAGAAGGAGCCAAAACTTCCCCCCCAGCGGGGGGGACCGAGGGGGGGAGAGTCTTTGCCAACCCAGGCTGTCCGCTCTTGAAGGGAAGCCGGGGGGGACTACTCCAGACAAAACCGTCGCCATCCTCGTTGGCCGCGGTGAAACCGACTCCGATTTCAACAGTGATGTTGCCAAACTGGCCCGATTGCTATATGATGCCAACGGCTTTGGCTGGGTGGATGTCGCCTTTATCAACCAGACCACTCCCTCCGTCATCGAACTCCTGGACCGTTACCAAAACCTCAGCATCAAACATGTTATCATCACACCTTATCTTCTTTTTGATGGCCAAGCATACCAGCAGCTATGCTCTCAAATAGAGTCATACCAACGCTATTCACCATTCACCATTGCCACTACACCGAGTCTTTCTCATTCCGACAGCCTAATCGACGTTTTATTATGCCAACACGCCGCCGCCCTAAAAGACCGCAGCCTGCTGCCGGTCAGTTGGGAGGAGGTGGAACGCCAACTCAGCGCCGAACTGAACACGCACGAAAAGGTCCGGCCCGGCCAGCTCCCGCCCGACGAAGATGCGTTTCAGCAGTTGGCTTCCAAAATCGACGCGATCCTGCCGCCGCGCTACAAGGGCCGCACGGCCGATGTCAGCGCCGCCCCAATGGCCGCCGCCGATCTGGTTTTTGATGATGACGGCGACGTCGCCTGGGATCAAATTTTTGGCGTGGATGATCCGAATAACCCGTTTTGCGAGTTAGCCCTGGCCGGCGGGCCGGCGCATCGAGGCGAACTTCTGGAGCCGCCCCTGGCTGCCGATTGCGGCACTGCTGCGGGCAGGTACGCTGCCGTGCTGGCTGAAATTGAGCGGGGCATCCACATGATTACCGGTCTGCCGGTTGTAAGCAGCAACGCCCCCGGTTGGATCGGCGTGCAGTGCGACAGCGAGGCGATGGCCATCTGGCTAATGCGGGCCATTATTGTGGAGAACGTAATGGTACGCCGCGAAAGAGATGTGATTTATCTGCCGGCCGGCCCGGACTTTACCTTAAATAACGAGATCAAAAGTATCGTCACGGTTACGGCCAAAACCTGGCATTATTGGATTGAACATATCAGCTACCAAACGTTGCTGACCGCAGCCACATCGTCAATGAATGGAAAAGCGGCATGAAGATGCCAAAGGAAATGGCGATCAAAGCATGAAAAGTAATTCATATACCCTGCTCATCGTTGTTGCCGTAGGCGGGCTTCTGCTGGGAAGTTTACTGGTATTGCTCCTGACTTTCTGGCTGAATAGTAGCCAGTTGGTTATGGCTCTGGTCGTGATCCTCTTTTTGCTGTTAGCCTTGGCCTTTGTGGTTAGTCCCATGCTGCAAGGGTATTTGAAGTCACCGTCCCGCCTGGCTGAGGAAATTCAGATAATTGTTAACGCCAATCCAGCCCACCGCCTGTCGGTCAAGGATACACCTGGCAGCATGCAACCGATAGCCGAAGCCATTAACGCCTTGGCGGAACAATACCAAGAGACGTTGACCACCCAGGATCTGCAAATTCAGCAGGGAGAAGCCAAGTTACAAGACGAAAAGAACAAGCTGACCGCGTTGATTGCAGAACTCAATGAAGGCGTGATCGTCTGCAATATACAGGGGCGGATTTTGCTTTACAACAGTCGAGCCTCAGCGTTGTTGAGCCGTGATGCGGCCAACGTTGCGGGGGCCACGCAGCCTGGTTTTGTAGGGTTAGGCCGGTCTATTTTTGGGGTGATGGATCGCAACGTGCTGATCAATGCCGCCAAAACCGTCGAGCGCCAGTTAGAGGATAACAGCGGCTACGAACCCGCGCACTTGGTCATTGTGGCCGCCAACGGCAATTTGCTCAGGGTCCGCCTTATCCCGATTGTTACTGAGCGGGGTGAAATAAACGGATTTATTCTGAGCTTGGAAGACGTCAACCAATTGAGCGCGACCAGTTTGCACCAGTATGATCAGATTGATTTACACATCAAAACCGTGCAGACAGCGCTCGAGAAAATCCAGGCGACCGCCGTCCGGGTGAAGGAAACCCCGGTCAGCGAGTCAAGCCGACTTCTGGACGACATTATCAGCCAGACGGCGGGTCTCAATGGTGAGTTTGAACAGATATCGAAAGAATTTGCCGCCGGTTTGAATCTGTTCGATTGGCGGATGGAAGAAATTCTGGGCGGCGATCTGCTCTGGGCCATCCAACAGGCTGCCGCAGATGAGCTGAATATCACAGCGGTAGCCCAAACCCCGGAAGAGCCGATTTGGTTACGCACCGACAGCGCCTTGATGGTGCAGTTGATGATTAATCTTATGCGTCGTCTTAAAGAGGAATTCGGTCTGACTCAGACAAAGTTGGATTTAGACTCGAATGACGAATTTGCCGCCTTAGAAATGGCTTGGTCTGGCCGACAAGCCCCTTTGGAAGAGGTAAAATCGTGGCAAGATGTCGCTTTTTCTACCCCGCTCACGACCGCGCCGGTCAGCATGACCGAGGTGATTGAGGTTCACGGCGGGCGGATCCAGTGGGCGGTTGATGAGGCAGCCGACCAGGTTTGCTTGAAATTACTGCTGCCGTCCATCCCCCCGAAGACGACCCCGGTCAGGCAAATTGTTCACGGCAGTCGGCCTGAATTCTACGATTTCGACCTGTTCCACCAAGCGGGTTACACCCCCGACTTAGAGCAGCGCCCCCTGGTAGAGCTATCCTTCACCGTATTTGATACCGAAACTACGGGGCTGCGTCCTGCTGAAGGGGATGAAATTACCTCGATTAGCGCTATTCGCATTGTGAATGGGCGGCTTCTTCATCATGAAACATTTGACCAACTGGTTGACCCCCAACGCTCGCTGCCGCGCCAATCCATTGAAATTACCGGCATCACGCCCGATATGGTGGCCGGTCAACCGACGATCGATCACGTGCTGCCGGAGTTTTATGCGTTTGTTGAAGATACGGTCTTGGTAGCGCACAATGCGGCCTTTGACATGCGCTGTCTGCAAGTTAAAGAAGCGCAAACAGGAGTTAAATTTAGCCAGCCGGTGATGGATACATTACTGCTGTCGGCAGTGCTCCATCCTCATTACGATGATCACAGCCTGGAGGCTATTGCCGAACGACTTGGCATAACGATCATGGGCCGTCACAGCTCATTGGGTGACTCGATGGTTACGGGAGAAATACTGCTGAAACTCATTCCGCTGTTGGCTGATAAGGGCATCGTAACTCTAGCACAGGCGCAAAAGGAAGCCCAAAAGAGTTATTTGGCCCGGCTGAACTATTAACCTGCTAAGGAAAA
>JAGRCC010000469.1 GCA_020433785.1 Anaerolineae bacterium | reverse complement strand
AAATGCGCTGGATTTGCAACTACAGCCGGGGTATCTACTCTGCGGCCAACATCACGCTCAAAATTGCCGCCGCCGATCTGCAGCGAACCGTACCGTTGCTGGAGACCTTGGGCAAAGAAGCCCACGCCGTCTTCAAAGAAATGCACGATCCCTGGCAAGTTATCAGCGAGTCCGGTCTTCTGGCTGAGCACGTCGAAATCACTCTCGCCGTGCGCGCCCACTTCGGCCAGGCGGTTCACCTGCGCCCCAAGCTGCTGGCCCTCCTTCAGGCGCGGCTGGCCCGCGAGGGCATCGAGTTGGTGAGTTAGGGGCACGTATTGAACTGTTACGAATAATTGTTGGGATTTTCAGCCGGCAGACCTTCTGCCAGAGCAGCGCTGAGTTGGTCGTTATCAGCGGTCACAAAAGTGAAGTTCGAGAAGCCTGCCGATAGGCGTACTCTTTGAAGCACCAAAGCAGTTGCCAAATGGACAGCATCATAGCCACGCAGCCCATAAACCTCAGCAAGCTGCATAGCTTGATCGGCGGTGGCGGACGTCACACTCAAGATCTGATACTTGGTTTGCCAGTCAGAGCGAAAGGTTTGCGCTATTTGCGCCGCCTTCGACCGAGAAACTTCTTTGACTTTAACCTTACGAAAAATAGCGGCAATCATTTCCGGGCCAGCAAGTCGACTTACAAAAATGTCGTGACCAGATGCCGCAGTAGTTAAAGCCATGATCCATTTAGAGCCTGTTTCTAAAGCATACCGTTTGACGAGCGCACTGGTATCCAGATAAACCACCGCCATTAACGACGTTCCTCAATAATCATTTCAGAAAGTGGCTTGCCTTCCATTGATACCGGAGCGACATCATCTGGGGAAGAGCTGGTATCAATATCTCGGACTTCTTCAAGCAATCCCAATTTAACCAAATCTTGCTTGAATCGATATTCTGCCTGACGTTCGTTAAGTAAGGGAGTCTCTAACTTGGCTTGAGATACATACGGTTGGAGGTCATCTTTATCAAGTTTGCCCCAAAAAACATCCGCGGTGAGAATTTCCCCCAGGCTAAACATGATGTCCAGAGCCTTTTCGATAATCTGATCCTCACTCATTTGGCGTACTTCTGCCAGATGTCTCAAACGATCGGCCTGGTCTTGCGAAAGGTGTATCTGTTTTTCTTGGGTTATTACCGGCTTAGTCATATACTTTGCTCCAACATAGCTTATAACTTATCTACGTATAGCTATTCTATCACATCTGAGGTATGGGTTACAACAGATCCTGCCAGTGTATGCCTCAATACCCCAAATTCGGTCGCAGCCACCGCTCGACCTCCGGGACTGTTATGCCCTTTCGGGCCGCGTAATCCTCGACCTGATCGCGCAGAATCTTGCCGACGGTGAAATAGGTGGCTTCGGGATGGGCGAAGTAGAAACCGCTGACAGCGGCGGTGGGGGTCATGGCAAAATTCTCGGTCAGGTGCAGATCGATCCGCTTTGGCACATTCATCAGATTGAACAGGGTGCCTTTCTGGGTATGGTCGGGGCAGGCGGGGTAGCCGGGGGCAGGCCGGATGCCGCGATACTTTTCTTTGATCAGCGACTCGTTATCTAAATCCTCATCGGGCGCGTACCCCCAGTAGACCTTGCGCACTTGCTCGTGCATGAATTCGGCCAGGGCTTCGGCCAGACGGTCGGCCAGGGCTTTGACCATGATGGCGCTGTAGTCATCGTGCTCGGCCTCGTAGCCCGCCACCAGCGCGTCAACACCGATGCCGGCGGTAACGGCGAAGCAGCCTAAGTAATCGCATATGCCCGCCTCCAGGGGGGCGATGAAATCGGCCAGGGCGTAACAGGGGCGGTTGGCACCTTTGTCGCTTTGCTGGCGCAGGGTGTGGAAGACAGTTAACACCTGGCTGCGGCGTTTATTGGTGTAGAGCATAATATCGTCATCGATACTTTGAGCCGGGAAGAAACCCAAGACGGCGCGGGCGGTCAAGCGGCTGTGGGTGATGATGTCGCTCAGCATGGTTTGAGCGTCGTTGAAAAGCTTGGTCGCTTCTTTGCCCTTGATCGGATCGTTGAGAATTTGCGGATAGACGCCGCGCATTTCCCAGGCGTGAAAAAAGGGCGACCAGTCGATGCGCTCGGCTAGACTGCCCAGGTTGATGTCGTTGAAAACTTTAGCGCCCAAAAAGCTCGGCGCGACGATATTGGCCTGCTCCCAATCCGGCTGGAAGCGGCGCGATCGGGCCGTGGCCAGATCGAGTAGAGGGCGGTTGGATCGATGGTTGAGATGGTGTTCGCGCAGTTGAGCATACTCATTGCGGGTGGCTTGGGTGAAGGCGTCGCGGCTGTTAGGGTTAAGCAGTTGCTCCATCACGCCCACACTGCGCGAGGCGTCGAGTACGTGGGTGGTTGAGCCGCTGTAGGCCGGCGCAATCTTGACCGCCGTATGAATGCGCGAGGTCGTCGCCCCGCCGATGAGCAGCGGCGTGGTGAACCCCAGTCGCTCCATCTCGCCGGCCACGTGGACCATCTCATCCAGCGAGGGCGTAATCAATCCGCTCAGGCCGATAACATCGACCTTCTCCCGTTGAGCCGTCTCCAAAATCTTCTCGGCGGGAACCATCACCCCCAGATCAATGATCTCATAGTTGTTACAGCCCAACACCACACCCACAATATTTTTGCCGATGTCGTGGACATCGCCTTTGACCGTCGCCAGTAGAATCTTGGCCAGTGGTGCGCTGGCGCCGTCGCCGTTAAGCCGCTTTTCGGCCTCGATGAAGGGGGTCAGGTAGGCCACGGCTTTTTTCATCACGCGAGCGCTCTTGACCACCTGGGGCAAAAACATCTTGCCCTCACCAAACAGGTCGCCGACGATGTTCATCCCGTCCATCAGCGGCCCTTCAATCACGTGCAAAGCCAGCGCTCGACTTTGGCGGGCTTCCTCGGTATCCTCGACGATGTAATCCATAATACCTTTGACCAGCGCGTGGGCCAGCCGTTGTTCGACCGGCCAACTACGCCAGGCTTGATCCTCCACCTTTTTCGGGCCGTCGCCTTTGACCGTTTCGGCGTAGCTGACTAACCGCTCGGTGGCATCAGGGCGGCGGTTGAAGAGCACATCTTCGACCAGCTTCAGCAGCTCTGGGGGGATGTCATCGTAAACGGCCAACTGCCCGGCGTTGACGATGGCCATATCCAGACCGGCCTTAATGGCGTGATACAGAAAAGCCGAGTGCATGGCCTCGCGCACGACGTTGTTGCCCCGGAAGGAAAATGAAATGTTGCTGACGCCGCCGCTGACCTTGGCATGAGGCAGCGACTGCTTGATCAGGCGGGTCGCTTCGATAAAGTTGATGGCGTAGGTGTTATGCTCCTCGATGCCGGTGGCCACGGTCAGGATGTTGGGATCGAAGATGATATCCTCCGGCGGAAAGCCGACCTCTTGGGTGAGAATGCGGTAGGCCCGCGTGCAAATCTCAACTTTGCGCCCAATGGTGTCGGCCTGCCCCCGCTCATCAAACGCCATGACGATGACCGCCGCCCCATATTTTTTGACCAGTTCAGCCTGGCGTTTGAACTCGGCTTCACCCTCTTTGAGGCTGATCGAGTTGACTACGGCTTTGCCTTGCACGCATTTCAACCCGGCCTCGATGACCGACCATTTGGACGAGTCGATGACGACAGGCACCCGGGCGATATCCGGCTCGGCGGCGATTAGATTGAGGAAGCGGGGCATGCAGGCTTGGCCGTCGAGCATGCCGTCATCAAAGTTGACATCGATCATCTGCGCCCCGTTTTCGACCTGCTCGGCGGCGATGCGCAGCGCTTCTTCGTAATTCTCTTCCTTTATAAGGCGCTTGAATTTAATCGAGCCGGCCACATTGGTCCGCTCGCCGATGTTGACAAATAGGCTGCCGGGACCGATCCGCAGCGGCTCCAACCCGCTCAACCGCATGACCGGCTCGGCGGGCGGGACGGCGCGGGGCGGCAGGCTCTCGACCGCCTGGGCGATGGCCTGAATGTGATCGGGCGTGGTGCCACAGCAGCCGCCGACGATGTTGACAAACCCGCTTTGAGCGAACTCGCGCAGAAAGGCCGCAATCTCGGCCGGCGTCTGATCGTACTCGCCAAATTCGTTGGGCAGGCCAGCGTTGGGGTAACAGGAGACGAACGTACCGGCGGCGCTCTTGGCCAATGTTTCGATGTACGGCCGCATCTCTTTGGCCCCCAAAGCACAGTTGAGACCGATGCTGAACGGTTGAGCGTGGGCCAATGAGTTCCAGAACGCTTCGGTGGTCTGGCCGGACAAGGTGCGCCCGCTGGCGTCGGTGATGGTGCCGGAAATCATCAACGGCCGTTCCTCTCCCGTCTCCGCAAAAAGCGTTTGGATGCCAAAGATGGCCGCTTTGGCGTTGAGCGTATCGAAGATGGTCTCGA
>JAGRCC010000039.1 GCA_020433785.1 Anaerolineae bacterium | reverse complement strand
CGGGCAGCCAACCGGTCTTATGGCGATAGATTCCCGCTAAAAGCACGCGGGAATGACATCGGCCAGCGTTCCTCCTCGAAACAGATATAGAGCCTTGGATGATTGAGGAATGGATTATGGATGTAGAAGTCGTTCGGCAACGGTAGGAATGGTTCGGCGATGGTAGGAACGATTTTTCGACGGTAGGAATGACTTTTCGGATGGTAGGGATCATTTTTCGATGGTAGGAACGACTTTTCGGATGGTAGGGATCATTTTTTGGTGGTAGGAACGACTTTTTAGATGGTAGGGATCATTTTTCGATGGTAAGAACGATTTTTTGAACGGTAAAGGGGTTATTTTAACGGTGGGGCTCATCTTTCGCGCCGACGTTACTAAAACAAATACGCACTACGCACCGCGTCCTACGTCCTACGTTCTACGTACGCCGCTACCCTGGCTGCTGTTGGCCTTACTGCCGAGCTTGTTTTATCTGGCTGTCTCAACCTGGAGGTTTGGTTTTACCGGCTTTCCTTTAGATGATGCCTGGATTCATCAGACCTACGCCCGAAATTTGGCTGAGAGCGGCCAGTTGGCTTTTGTACCAGGGGTGCCCAGCGCCGGATCGACCTCGCCGTTGTGGAGTTTGCTGCTCAGTTTGGGCTATGTGTTGGGCATGCCGTTTAAGGGGTGGACGTACGGCCTGGGTATTATTTTTCTAGGGCTGACCGGCTGGACCGCAGCACGGTTGGGTAACCGGCTCTTTCCCGAAAGTCCGTGGGCGGGATTGGCCACCGGCGTGTTTTGCGTGTTCGAGTGGCATCTGGTGTGGGCGGCTGTCTCCGGCATGGAGACGATTCTGTTCGTCTGGCTGTCGTTATTCTTGATGGAGCGTTACCTGGCCGTGGCCTCAGCCGAGCCGGATGAGGGGCGGATGGGCCGCTATTTTGGCGTGGGTTTATTAGGCGGCTTGCTGGTCTTGACCCGGCCGGAGGGATTGGGCCTGGTCGGGCTGATCGGTCTGGATAGCGGCCTTCGCTGGTGGCGCGCGGGCGAACATTCTGCCAGCGCCCTGATGAAGCGTTGGTTGGGCATCGGTCTGGGGGTGGTGGTGATGGTGGCGCCTTACGTGCTGTTTCATCTGCGGCTGACCGGGCTGCCGTTTCCTAATACCTTGTACGCCAAGCAAGCCGAGTACGGCGTCATCTTGAGCGAGTTTCCGCTGTGGTGGCGGCTGTTTGGCAGTTTCGGTTCGCCCATCGATTCGGTGCAGGGCGTGTTTCGGGTGATTTTTATCGGGGCGCAGGTGCTGCTGCTGCCGGGGTTGGCCTTCGCCGCTTGGCTCACGGTCAAAGAGCGGCGATGGGACCTGCTCCCAGTGTGGGGCTGGTGGATCGGCCATTTGCTGCTGTATGCCGTTCGACTGCCGGTGACTTATCAGCATGGACGGTACCAGATGCCGGTTATCGCCTGGATGATTATTCTAGGGGTATGGGGGACAGCGCGATTAATTAGTCCGTCAAATCCGAGAATGAAGCGAAACCTGTTGGCTCGGGTGGGAGGCAAGGCGTTGGTCGGGTCGCTGGTGATGTTGATTGTGGCCTTTACCGTTGTGGGCGCTCAAGCTTATGGGCGGGATGTGCGTATCATTGAAAGTGAGATGGTGGCCACCGCCCGCTGGCTCGATCAGGCGGTCGAGCCAGACGCGCTGATCGCCGCGCACGATATCGGGGCGATTGGTTACTTCACCCGCCGGCCGCTGATCGACCTGGCCGGGCTGATCACCCCCGAAGTCATTCCGATTATCCGTGACGAGGCGGCTTTATTTGATTTTATCACCACGCAACAGGCCGATTATCTGGTGACATTTCCCTCGTGGTACCCGGAGATGACCCGCCAGCCGGCGCTAAAGATAGCGTATAGGACCGATGCCCTCTGGTCTACCCAAGCCGGAGGTGATAATATGGTGGTGTATCGTATTGGCAGACGATAGAGCTGCCGCATCATAAGCTGTCTTCACCTTAAAAAAATTCCTTGCACCAATATTAATGATTATGGTATACTTTAAGACATGTAACTCTGCTGGAGTGATTTTAGATGACCGATAAAACAACCCTATTAGACCAGTTTGTAACAGATGCTACAGCAGTTCTTCGGGAAACAGAGCAAAACCTGCAAAAGTTAGCGCAAGCCGCGTTGCTGCGGCATCAAGAACTGTATGGCGGTAAAAACGGCCGGGCCGCCGACAGTAATGAGCCGGCGGCTCGACGGCTGCAACAAATTAGCCAACAGTTGGCCAAGCTCTCGCAGCGCAGCCATACGCTGCAAACCTATTTGCAACACGGCTTAGAAGCGCCGCCGGCGGATGATGATGAATGGCCGCGCATCAGAATTTTGCAAAGCCATGAAGAGGAACGGGCCCAGTTAGCGCGGGAGTTGGAAGATGGCGTTGGCCAACTGCTAGCCAATGCGGTTTTTGAGTTAGCTTCATGCCGGCACCTGCTGGGCGGTCATAATGAACGGGCGGTGGCCGACGGGTTGGATGCCTTACAAAGTGAACTCGAGCAAGGCTTGGCTGATGTGCGCCATTTTATTTTGAATTTGGAGCCGGCCGCGATTTTGGGTAACTTTGGCTTGGGCGAAGGGGTCCGGCGCTATCTGGAACGGTTCGAAACCCGCACCGGCCTCAAGACTCAACTGCGGGTCAACACCAATATCGGGCGGCTGCCGAGCATTATCGAAATAACCATCTTTCGGGTGATTCAAGAAGCGCTGCTTAATATTCAGCGCCATGCCAATGCCGACACCGTTGAGGTGATTTTTTCAGAAAACGACGGGTTTGTGGAGTTTACCATTATCGATGATGGCGACGGGTTTGCTTCGGATCGGGTTGACGGCTCTCGAAAAACGTTGGGGCTGGCCCGTATGGTTGATTATACCGATTTACTCAGCGGCCGGTTGAAAATTTTGAGCGAACCGGGCCAGGGTACGCAAGTCACGCTGTCGATTCCTTATGCCGCTATCTAACATGCGGCTGAAATGCTTTGATTGGCATTTTCGGTAGTAAAAGTTGCTGCCGCTTACTCTTGACCTTATTAGCAAGGAGCTATAGTCATGTCGAATACAACTGTTATGTTGGTCGATGATCACCCCCTATTTCGCCAAGGGTTGCGGCGAGTGTTGGAAGCCCAGGAGGGCATCGAGGTTATAATGGAAGTAGCCGATGGCGAGGAGGCGCTGCGCCTGGCGAAACAGTTGAGTCCGGATGTGGTCTTAATGGATATTAATCTGCCAAAAATGAACGGCTTGCAGGTTACACGGGAGCTGAAGCAGGTTGCCCCGGAGATTGCCGTGATCATGCTGACCGCCTATCACGATGACGAGCAGATTT
>JAGRCC010000468.1 GCA_020433785.1 Anaerolineae bacterium | reverse complement strand
GTGTAGGTTTGATCATCAACATAATGGTCGATGCCCAAACTGGGGTAAATCCAGACGTAATCCAAACCTTGCAGCGAAATGACTTTGACCGGATCAAAGCGGTCGGTAAAAAAATCGAACATGGCGTCATCGGGAAATCGCCGCTGGGTTTGGTTGATGTAAAAGATCACGTAATCGCTGGCTAAAACCTTGCCTTTCTCTTTTGAATAGCTGACCGATTTTCCCAGAAAAAAGGGAGAAAAGGTCGATTCATACCAACTCGCTACGCGCGTATCAGGGGAGGCCAGCTTATGATTAAAGAAATCGGCGGCCAGGTCCAGACCCTCGCCCCAGCCGATAGTCAACACCTTAGACGCCCCCTGAATGCCCCCTAACACCGGATTATAGTAAGTAAAATAGTAAGGGAACGATGCCACAACCAGATACGTGTTGAGCACAATAATCATGACCACCGGAATTAAGGCCGCGTACAACATTCTTTCCGAGTGGTGGATCAGCGCTTTGACCCGGGGCAGGGACAACCCTAAATAGACCAGCCAGATTAGCCCGGCGGCGGCGATAAAATCGAGCCAGGGATAAACCGGCAGTAAATAGCGCTCCTGTTTTTTCTCGCCGAAGGTCATAAACAGGGTGTAGCCGGCGATAAAAATGAGAATGAGCGGCAGGTAGCTGTAAAACCGGCGCAGACCATCGGCCTGGCTGGTCATCGAGTCAGGACTCTGCGGCGGTGCGGCTGGGTCGGGTCGCTTCAGGGCCACCCACGGCCAGGCGATCAAGCCCAGTACCAGGCCGATTATCACCAATGGGGTGGTTCGGTACAACCAGCTCACCGGGTAAAAAAGCGGACCGGGATCCTGCGAAATGACGCCCATGAAGAAGTTACCTTTGGCATGACCGCCGCTGGCATATTTATTACCGTAGGCAAAAATCGTCTCGATGGCCGTCAGCGGCACCGCCCACATCGCCGGCCAGACGATAATGACGGTGACCGCGAAGGCCGCAAACCAGATCAGGCCGTTCACCACCGTGTCGATAAGCTGTTCGGTGAGATGGGTCGGCAGAAAAGTCTGCGGCACAAGGCCTAATTTCGCTTTCGACCAACGGTAATCAGGCTGGTCGGCCTGGTACGGCCGGCGTCGAGCATCCTGAATTAAAAACCACAACCCGACCACTGCGATAAACGGCAACAGATACAGCGCCGGACTCTTGCTCATGAAGGCCAGCCCACCCCACACCCCTGAGATCACCAACCAGCGCTGGCTGGCCTTTTGGCCCCAAAAGATAAAGGCGGTTAAAACGGACAGAGTCATAAAGACCGTGCTTAAGGCATCGTGATGGATAACGCGCGAGAGGGCAATATGATAGGGGCTGAGAGCAATCAGCAGCGCCGCCACAAAGGCGATTTGTCCGCCAAAAAGCCGTCGCCCTAACCAAAAAACCGCCACGACCCACAGCGATACAATCAAGACCGTGCCTAATCGTTCCGGCACAATCAAATTGGGATCAAGCGGATTGGTGGAAGCATTGACCACATAATCGTAGAGCGACACCGTCCGGCGCTGCGGCAGCCAACTCAGCCAAAAACCGAGGCTGCCTGTCCACATGGTGGTTACGCCGGGGTGACCTGTACGCAAGGTACAAGCTAACCCGTGGGCGGTAAACTGCCAGGCTTCGATGACCGAGTCGCACTCATAAGCGCTATTCATTAAGCCGGCCAAGAAATTTCGCGAGCGATCAACCCACAGAAATTCGTCCGGGGTGAGAAATCGACCCAGATCAAGGATGCGCGGGATGAGGGCGACGAAAAAGAGGAAGAGGGAGGTTATAAGGTTTGAACGCAGCAGGTTTGAAACCATCATTCATTTCCAAAAACTAATCGGGCTGATCTTTGCGAATAAATGTCCACGGCACGGTCCAGTAATCTTGACCATCGGCCAGCAGCAGGCGTTGGCCGGTGTCCGGCCGATAGAGGCCGACAATGACTTTGTAATAGCCGGGTTGAAAGTCATAAGGAACGGCGATCAAATAGTCATCAACCACCACTTCGCCGTTGAGCCAGGTACCAGTCGGCAGCGTACCTCGGCGCGGCTGAGTATCGACCCCGGCAACGCGCTCGTTGGTTTCCGCCTCCAGAATTTGGGCGAAAACGGTGTAATCCGGCAGTGGCGCTTGTTTAGCCTGCCAGGCAACCGTTAACCCCACAAAATCGGTACTCGGATTGATCCGGTAGCCTACCAGCGCTATCTGCTCGTCAAAGATCACCTCACCGGCTTGGCTCAGGTTGGGCGGGACTTCAAATCGGCGCAGATCGATCTCGCCCAGCGGCTGATCATCGATAAACAGAGTATAGCGACCTCGCTCCACATCTTCCGGTAGATTCAAGCGGTACCGGCTGACCGACATTGTCTCGCCAACCGGCGTCAAGTTGTCCGGCTTCTGGGCTACAATCGGCGTCGATGAACCGGCCGGAGACGCCGCTGCTCCTGATGCCTGAGCGACCTCATCGTCAACCACGTCATCGTCAACCGAAGGATGCAGCGTGATCGTTGGCAGGGTTGAAATCGAAACTTCATTAGCCGGCCATAACACATCCACATCCAGCGGCTGTCCAATTGCGCCGTAGGGGCTGAGAGGGCGGTAGCCAAGTGGGCCAGTGCCGGGAGGCAGCATCTGTATAGCCGGCCCGGCAAACACGTTAGCGTAGGGCAGCCCGTTCAACGTCACCGCAAAAATCGCGCCGCCGGCGTTGTAATATTGGATGGCCGCCGGTGAGGGTTCGCCGGATTGAAGCTGTTTACTGTAAAGCACCACATAATCCAAATGATCGGCGGTCATGTCCAACAGCCGACCCCCAAAATAGGGCGCGACTGTTGAGGCGTACGGCGTGCCGACCCTACTGCCCGGCACAACTCGCTGGAGGAAGCGCCCCACCTGATCTAAACCTTCTCCCCACCCATATTTTACCACACGTGGGGCGAGAAAGGGACCACCGACCACCGGATTGAAATAAGAAAAGTAGTAGGGTGCATAGGGCAACAAAACAACCAATGCCGACACGGTCAGGGTGGCGGCAAAAGGCAAATGGCGCAGGTCGACGGCGGGCCGGCGTTTGGTCTGATCACGCATGATAAATGTGGCATACAGCTGATACCAGCCGGCGGCCGCCATCAACGCCAACGGCGGAAAGATGGGCAGGATGTAGCGCGGGCTGCGTTTATCGCCGAGAGTCATAAACAACGTGAACAGCAAAACGAACGCCGCCAGCCAGAACAGCGGGGAATTAAGCACAGTCCTAAATTCCTGTTCGGACCGATCCATCCGGCGGGCCAGTCCTAAAAAAAGCAAAAGGCCCAGACCAACGGTCACCAGTGGACTGAGCTTAAAAGCGCCGTGTACGATATAATAGAAGGGCCCCAGATCAGGCACCAGCCAATAGTTTTCGTCGTCGGCCTCATCTTGATCGGTGGCCGAGATGAAACCATTTTCAACGACGGCCCAGGGCCGCCCCACTGGATCGACCCAGGCGGCGGGCCAGACTATCACGAAGGTTAGATAGGCGGCCAGACCCCACAGCAAAAACTGCCGGACCCAAACGCCAATCGATCCTCGATCGAGCCAGATTCGACTCAGAAATAGCAGGCCGGCGAACGGGATCAAAAACAACGCCGGAGCTTTCGACAGAAAAGCCAGCCCCGCCGTCACCCCCGACAAAATCATAAAAAGCGTCTCCCGCCATCCTCCGGCTACCTTGTCCCCCTGGCCTTCTGTATCTCTGTCACCCGATCCTCCGGCTACTGTGCTGCCTTGCCACCTTGCCACTCTGCAACCCTGCTGCAGCAGCAGCACCGAGATCGTCATCAACATCGCGGCCGGTGCGTCGTGGCCGAGAATGCGAGAGAGCGAGAGGGTGTGGGGATCGAGCGCTACGAATACGGCGCCTATAAAAGCCACGGTCGCGCCAAACAGCGGACGGGCTAAACTGTAGATAACAATCACTCCCAAGGAGGCCGCGATGGCCATCGACCAACGCGTGGCGGCCAGAACAGGCAGGTCGGTTCTGAATTCGGGGAGGGAGGTCAACCAATCGAGCAAAGGGAGGCCCAGGGCCGCGTGATGGAGTTGGTAGTAGAGGGTCAGGCCCAAGCTGCCCAGCCAGGTGGTAGTGACAGCCGGCGTGAGGTTGACGCTGGTTCCGGCCAGATCGCCCCTGAGTAGGGCTGCCAGAAATTGCGCCGAGCGATAGACCCACTTGGCCTCGTCGGCGGTGACAAAACGCTGCAAGTCATAAATGCGCGGCAGTAAGGCTAAGAAGAAAAGACCGAGGTAGACCACGACCCCGGCAGCAATCGCTTTATTTTTCAGTTTGACAGCTCGACCGGCTTTTGACATTACTCACTATCTTACCACGCCCCTTAGTCGCTGGCAAAGGGTCGTCATTCCAAAACTAAAAGAAAATGGCCCGACCGGGTGGGGTCGGGCCATTGGCTAGAGATTGGTACTAGCGAGGGATTAGAGAGGGTTATGAGAGGATATGTGAACGCTGGGGGCCAGGCGACCCCCAACGGCTCAACCAAAACGTAATCTTGCCTTAGAGAACTGCGGCTTCCAGTCCGGCCAGCACTAAGGTGTCGTGGCCTTCGGCAATTTGCCGATAAAGGGCCTGTGTTTCCGGCGACGGGCTGACATCTAGTTCCGATTGCAGTGTTTCGACACATTGGAAATATTGGCGCAAGGCCAGTTGGCGTTGGCCGCGAGCCAGATAGCCCCACATCAGCCAGCGGTATGCATCTTCGTAGCAGCTATCGTGGCGCAGTACCTTTTGGCCCAGGTGGATCAGTTTTGAGTAATCTTGCTGGGCCAGATAATAGTCGCTCAGACGGCTGGTCAATTCCAGATACAGACTACGCAAATGTTCGCGTTGAATGTAAGCCCATTCTTCAAATAGATCGTCGGCCAAAAAATCGCCGGCGTAAAGTCGTTCGGCCAGGGTATAGACGGCTACAGCTTCTTTATGGCGACCGGCTTGCTCCAGCACCCGGCCGGTTTCGACCCGCTCTTTGAATTCCACGTAGTCGACCCAGATATTCAAGGCTGGATTGAGCAGGTAGCAATCGTTCTCAAACAGGATGGGAGACAGCGCCGAATCTTCACGACGTAAGGTATGGCGTAGGCAGTAGATGGCCTGGTGCAGATTACGACGGGCGGCTTCGAAGTTAGCATCGGGCCAAAAGAGATCCATTAAAGTCTCTTTGGGAACCGGTCGGCCCTGATGAGCGACCAGGTATCTCAGCACAGCACGCGCCTTCAAACTGGTCCACTCCGAGATGCACTGGTCATTGTGAAATATTTGAAATCGGCCAAAGCAGTAGATTTTGAAGTCGATCTCGGTTCGTTTGGCCTGCTTTTTAACCAAAGCCGGCTGAGCATCGGCCCGGCCGAGCATGAATTGCAGCCGTTGGCGCAGTTCGCCTTCCAATTGGCCGGCATTATCGGCCGCCTGACGGAGGCGATCCACTTCGGTCTGGTACTGTTGGCACAAACGGCAGAGATGTTCAGCCACCAGCAAAATCTCGGCGTCTACACCGGCTTTTTCGGGTTGGGTCTGCGCCTTCTTGAGCAGCCCGGTAACTTGCTGGTACTGTCCACTTTCTAAAAATCGATGGATAATAGACCAGACATTGTCCCATTCTAAACTCCGGTCTTCGCCGGCCAATTTACCATTGGATGTGGGTTCGGCCGGTTTCGCCAGGGTAAAGCAGTGTTGAGTGATGCTTAAAGTTTTGTTACTATGGCTATAATCGCCCATATTCATTGTCATCCTCACCTTTCTATCTAATATCCCGCGGCGACGGGGCCAGTAGTCCGGCCATTGCGCCAACCGCGGCGGAACCAATCGCTACCATTGCTTCAGAACTTTGCCCCGTTCCAAACAGGGCCAGGAACAAAGCGCCAACTATCGAAATCAGGACGGCCAGACCGAGCGTTATCACTACAATACGGTACACCCACACGTCGCCTTCTAAGGCGTTGGCGCTCGATTGCTCCAGCATGACGCTTTTCTTCCGCAGCTGTTCAAGTGACCGAAATAGTTCGGCCTGCAGCGGAGCGTCGGATTGCCCCCCATCAGTCATTCGTTTTGATAGACTCATTGTTAGCCCTCCTCGCGAAACTACCGCATAGTCCAAAAAACATTATGCTTATCGTCTGGTAATGAGTTATTAAATATGACCATCTCGTAATGACTCATTACCCATTTACTGATTAACACAATATCAATATAATTAACTTAGACTTCGGTCATATCATAACAAATCCGGCTTCCGAGGTGTGGAAGTGCCGGTCCGAATTTACTTCGAAAATTCGGACCGGACAGCAGTAGCAGGTCTGGCCCCTTTTACCTATAGGCAGGATAGAAGGGTGTGACCTACAGCACAGACTCATTAGCGGTTTTATGATATGATTAAAATGGTTTTCTAACTTTTTATAACTCTTTTCCGCCACGCACAGATCGACTTTTTATCACACCTTCATTCACCGCATTAACAAATTATCTTTTTTTCGACGACATACCTTGAGCCGCATGGCTTAGCGTAGAATTCGTATACATTGACTTGAAAATCTGATCCTATTTTTCAAGTCTTGGAGAGATTGTTTTATGGGGCAGACGTAAGACCAGTTCCCAATTTAAAGAGGCTGCAGGTCAAGTTTAGGAGGACATTATGGCAAGGTTGGAAGATATATTCGCCAGTTTACTGACTGAGGGGGTACATCTTATCCGGCTGCG
>JAGRCC010000467.1 GCA_020433785.1 Anaerolineae bacterium | reverse complement strand
GTAGTATACCGATAAAGCCGACCCTTGCCAATTCTTAGACCTATGAGGTTTTTGAACCCTCATAGGTCTTGGCCCCTATTCCCGCCGACGCTCACGGCGACGACGCCGGCGATCATCACCGCCCTCGCTGCCCGGCGTTTCGGCGCGATTGACTTGAATCCAGGTCAAACAGTTCTCATCGTGGCCCATCATCACATCGGCCACCATAATCGATTGCTTGATCTCATGCTCAATGGGATTGGTGATGGCCGAGGTTAGTCCATTGGCAATCATCATCGCCAAGAAGTTGCCGTTGAGCGGTCCGCGATTGGGCAAGCCAAAGGAGACATTGCTAGCGCCGCAGCAGCTGTTGACTCCTAACTCTTCGCGCAGGCGGCGTAAAATAGCAAAGACCTGCCGGCCGGCGTAGCGCATCGCGCCAATAGGCATCACCAACGGATCGATAATCACGTCTTCCTTGGGGATACCGTAATCCATCGCACGCTCGACAATTTTCTTGGCGACGGCAAAACGGACATCGGGATCTTCAGAAATGCCCGTTTCATCATTCGAAATACCGATGACCGCTGCGCCGTATTTTTTGACCAGCGGCAGCACCACTTCCAACCGTTCCTCCTCACCGGTGACCGAGTTGAGCAAGGCTTTGCCTTCGTAAGCGGCCAGCCCGCTTTCCAGTGCAGCTACAATCGAAGAGTCGATCGATAGCGGTACATCGGTGATGCTCTGCACCAGTTTGATGGTTTCGGCCAAAATGGCCGGTTCGTCGGCCAGTGGAATCCCGGCGTTGACATCGAGCAGATGGGCTCCGGCTTCAACTTGGGCGCGAGCGTCTTTGATGACGCGTTCATAATTGCCGGCGGCCATTTCAGCCGCCAACAACTTGCGCCCGGTGGGATTGATCCGTTCGCCAATGATGGTGAACGGCCGATCTGGCCCAATGATAACCGTTTTCGTTTTTGAACTAATGACTGTTTCCAAGATAAACCTCCTTTGAAAATACGGTAGTCAGATATCAGTAGTCGGTAGTCAGATATTTTCATTGTCGCTGTCGTCTCATCTGAGACTATCTGACTCCTTTGAAAATAAATCTTTGGAGCGTCAAAGTTTACTTTGACCTTACCACAAATGACAAAGCAAGCTTTGTTGCTCCGGTAATATTAGACACCATTGACGCGGTTACCGCGGCGCGGGCGAACCTTGCTATCCTGCGCCGGCAGGCCGCCGATACGCGGCCGGGGCAGCAGGCCCGCTTCTGAGATGATCTCGGCAACTAACTCTTCTTGGCGATAGGCCATGACATGGACACCCGAAACGCCCTCAATTTCTCGTACCTGCTGGATAATCTCCACGCAGATGCGCTTGCCTTCTTCAACCTTTTTCTCTTTGGGCGTTTTACGCAGCCGCTCGACAATGGCATCGGGGATGTGAACGCCCGGCACTTTGGTACGCATAAACTCCGCCGTCTTTTCCGAACGTAAAGGGCCGACCCCCACCAGGAAAAAAGCCTGTTCGTGCAGCCCTAAATCGCGCACTTTTTGCATAAATTGGCGGAAGCGCGGCACATCGAAGCAGTATTGGCTTTGAATGAAATCGGCTCCGGCCTCGATTTTTTTGGCTAGACGATACGGCCGCCAGTCGTAGGGCGGGACAAAGGGGTTTGAGGCCGCTCCCAAAAAAAGGCGGGGCGGGGTAGTTAGCTTACGGCCGCTGAGAAACATCCCTTGATCCCGCATAATCTTGATCGTGCGCAAAAGTTGAATCGAGTCGAAATCGAACACGCGTTTGGCCTGGGGCTGGTCGCCGGCGGTGACGTCATCGCCGGTCAGGCACAGGACGTTGGACACGCCCATCGCCGCCGCCCCCAACACGTCACCCTGAATGGCGATGCGGTTGCGGTCGCGGCAGGACACCTGGAAGATCGGCGCGTAACCGGCGCGGGTCAGTAGCGCACAGATGGCCACGCTCGACATGTGGCAGTGCGCGCCGGAGCCATCGGTGGCGTTGATGGCGTCGCACACCTCAGACAGAACCAACGCCGCTTGATAAACTTCCTCGGGATCGGCGCTGTCGGGGGGGTTTAACTCGGCCGTCACCGCAAATCGGCCGGAACGCAAGACGCGCTCTAAGCGCCCATCTGATTTATATTCATTGTTCATAGGCCCTCACCAGAGGTGGGTAAATGGTCATTAGGAGATTAGAGATTAGAGATTGGAGATTGAGTAAGCGAACAGGCACCCTGTTACCCGTCTCCAGTCTCCAATCTCTAGTAACCCATGACTAACACCTTCACTTCTCAGCTAAAGGAATAACTTCTATCTGTTCCCAGGCTTTGGGGACAATTTTATCTTGACCGGTCAGCATGTTGACCCAGGCCGACGAGCCTTCTAGCTGACGATTAACCGGCGGCTCGATGAGCAGGATTTCGTCACCGTATCGCGGCATCTCTAATGAACGATTATAGGCTTGCACCCAAACACATGGTTTATCGGGAAAGACTTCACAGTGACCGTTGGCGCGCACGCCGCCGCACGGCCCGTTGCGGAGGTTTTTGGGGCAGGACATCGAGCAGGTCATACCGGTGGAGTGCAAAATGCATTGGCCGCACATGCGGCAGTCGAAGACGATACGTTTGGTCCATTCTTCCGGACCGCGCAGCCAGCGATCCGCGCGCTCATAGCCCAGCCGAGCAATGAGCGGATTAAGCCAGGTGAAGACGCGATGTGTCAGCCAGTAGGTTTGCTCTAAAAAGTGAGGATGATTTTGCAGCCATTGTCCAAACTTCACTGTTCGTTCCTTTCAAAGTTTGACCACGCGGGTCCGTGAACGGCGGCGACGTCGTCCGTGCTCGCCGGCATTATCGTCATCTGATGGCGGCGCCGGCAACATATCGGCCAGATGCGGGAACGTATCGGAGCGATGGGGAAGGTGAATGGCGTTGACAAATTCGGTCTGGAAATCGGGATCGATAGCCGTTTCAATGTAGCGAGTCCAGCGAGCAATCTGCTGGGCTTCGATGCGTTTATCGCGGTTCAACAGGGCAATCCGCGCGCCATCACCGGCAGCGTTGCCGACAGGGTAGACGTTCTCCAGAGCGCAGTCGGGAATGAGGCCCAAGATCATGGCATATTTGGGGTCGATGTAGCTGCCAAACGCGCCGGCCAGCAAAATCCGATCAACCGTGGTTAAGCCGGCCCGGTTCATCAGCAGTTTAGCTCCGGCGTAAAGCGCGGCCTTGGCTAACTGAATGTTGCGTACATCATCCTGGGTGACCAAAATGGGCGCACCGGTGGCCGACTCCTCAGCGGTAGCCAAGATGTAGGAACCCTTGCGATCTTCCCAAACCAGGCGATCGCTGTCGCAGCGCTGGTTGAAACGGCCATCGGGCCATAGAATCCCGGCCAGAAACATTTCGGCCACAGCTTCGATGATACCGGAGCCGCAAATACCAATCGCCAAATGGCGGGGCTGCGTTTCCGGCGTCGCTTGCGGGCCTCGCTGCCATTCATCCGACCAGCGTTCATCGCCGATCACCCGAAAGCGGGCGATCTTCGTATCAGGATCGATGCGCACGCGCTCGATAGCGCCGGGGGCGGCCCGAACGCCATAGGTAATCTGCGCGCCTTCGAAGGCCGGGCCGGTAGGGCTGGAGGCGCTGTAGAGCCAATGGCGGTTGCCCAGCACGATTTCGGCGTTGGTGCCGACATCGACGACCAGCATATTTTCATCCTGTTGATACGGCTGCTCGGCAATTAAGACGGCCACATTATCGGCGCCGACATGGCCGGCTTCGGCCGGCAGCACGTGAACATAAGCCCCCGGATGCAGCCGCAAGTTTAACTCGCGGGCCTTGATATCCATCGCGTCGCGATTGGCCAGCGCAAAAGGCGCCCCACCCAATTCGATGGGGTTGATACCCAACAGGATATGAATCATGGTGGTATTGCCGACCATGACGGCCTCATGAATATCTCTGGCCTGAATATTGGCCTGACGGGCCACACTAGCAGCCAGCCGGTTAAGGGTGTCGATGATGGCCGCGTGCATTTTTTCCAGGCCGTCGGTGTTCATCATAGCATAGGAAATGCGGCTCATCAGGTCTTCGCCATACGTGACCTGGGGATTCATGAGCGACTCGGTGGCAAGGATTTCGCCGGTGCGGAGATCGCATAAGAAGCCGGCCACGGTCGTGCTGCCAATATCGACGGCCAGGCCGTAAATCCCTTCCTCGTAGCCGGGCTGAACGTCGATCACTTCTTGATCATGCCAGAGCGTGACCGTGACTGCCCAGTTGCATTTGCGGAGCACCGGCTGCAGTCGTCGCAGTACCGGCAGATCGAGGCGGAGATGCTGCAACTGCCATTGATCGGCTAAGGCCGATTGCAACCGGCCCCAATCGCCGCGATGTTCGCCGAGTTCGGCCTGATCGACTTCGACATACAGTTTACGGATGGCCGGTTTAATCTCGATAACCCGCTCGGTGGCCGATTTGCGAATGATTTGTTTGTGGGCGCGGCTCTCTTCGGGGACGGTCACCAAGAGATCGCCATAGACGTAGGCCGCACAGGATAGGCGACAATCTTCGCTATGGAGGCGCTTCAGCATTCTTTGCTCTTCTTCGCCGGGCGGCGAAAGGTGACTTGGGTTGGAAATGATGCCGTGCTTGGGAAAGGTGCCGGCTTCAACCTGCACTTTACATTTACCGCAAGTTAAGCGCCCGCCGCAAATGCTTTCGATTTCCACACCCATCTGGCGCGCCGCCGTCAGAATGGATTGCCCCGGCGTAACTCGCCCCCGCCGGCCGGAGGGCATAAAAATAAGGGTGGGGTCTTGATTGACCGGATGATTGAGATGATTGTTATTGGACGACATCGATGTTTTTGAATGCAGTTCCAAAGGTGGCAGTGACTTGAGCGTGCTAAATTGACCTATTTGAACGCCCAGGGGTCAACTTCTCGACAACAAGTGACTGTCACCTGATTTTTGTAAATGTAGGGTTAGACCAGTTTGAACATAATGGTTTGAATTTCTTCTTGAAAACTTTTAACGTGCATTTTCGAGAGGCGCTCGGCCTGATCGGCATCGCCGGCCTTGAGTGCTTCCAAAATGGCGGCGTGCTCCAGGATAGCTCCGCGCATATCACCTACCTGGGATAAGGCATAATACCACAACCGCAAACTGAGGGCATACATCGTAATTAGGGTGTTTTTCAGAAATTTATTATCGGCGGCGTCGTAGATGATTTCGTGGCATTTTTGATCGATCCCGATCAAGATATCGTAATTGGCCGTAAATCCTTCGCGCAGGATATCCTCAAGCAGCATTTCCATCGTCTGCCAATGTTCGGGTTTGCCGCGTTCGGTGGCCAGGCGGGCGGCCAATCCTTCCATCTCCACCCGAACTTCACACACCCGCAGCAGGTCGGTAACGGCAATTTCGGTTACAAACATGCCGCGTCGAGGCACGATATCAACCAGCTTTTCCAGAGCCAAACGGTGGAGCGCTTCTCGAATGGGGGTGCGGCCCAACTGAAGGTCGGCTTGCAGGTCGACTTCATTGATGACTGCGCCAGGCGGCAGCTCTAATGAGACGATTTTTTTCTTAATGCGTTTGTATGCCGTGTGACTCAGCGAGACGCTGCGACCGTTTTCTCTCATCACGATGATGACTGATATATCATAGATATATTTTAGATGTGAGCTGATGTTACACCACTTTACTATTTTGTCAAGGAGGAATTTAGTTGTAATTTACACCCCCAGAGGTTTGTTATTTACGTCGAGCAAATTCGGCAAATGGCATTAATCATGGTATACTTAAAGTTGACATAACTTTTCTCAAGAGAGGGGGAATAGCTATGCCTGAGTTAGGCTTTTTTCCACAGATCGATCAATCTTCGCTGGCGGTTTTAAGCGCGGCTTTTTTTGTGGTCGTTATTCTCAATCTCATTCCGGTGTTGACCTATCCATTTTATATTTTTTATGTAGCCATTCATGAGTTAGGACACGTGTTTGCCGCCAGATTAATTAATAACAGGGTAATCGGATTTTGGGTCTTTTCCGATGCCACCGGGGTTACTGAAAGTGAGGGTAGTAGAAAACTTACTCCGTTTGAATACCTTATAGCCTTTTCAGCCGGATACATTGGCACAACTTTGTTTGTGGCCTGGCTGATTCTGCTAACCGGTTTACCTCATCTTGCTCATTTTTCTTTAGGGATACTGGGGGGGCTGTTGATTTTTCTCATGTTCCTCTATGGCAAGCAAGGGCCTAACAAATCTATTCCCAAATCACGAGTGACTCTCATATCTACCGCAGTTATTGGGATTCTATTAATTGGTATTGCCTGGCTTGCACCGCTGGAATGGTCCATTTTTATCCTATACATTTTAGCTATCGAAGGGGCATTTGTTAGCCTTCATCTTATCACCGATGATCTGGCCGCTCAGGTCGAAAATAGGCAATCAAAAATTGATCCGGATATGGTGGCCAAAAATGTAGGGTGTTCACCGCGATTTTGGCAGGTTGCCTGGTCTTTTCTATCAATTGTTATTCTAGGAGCGGCTTTCTGGTTCACCTGGCTTCGAAATTGGCCAGTGTAGTACGGCTCATCCCGGGTGTGTCCCAAGTTTCAGGAGCCAAGAAAAAGAAGTAGAATGGGAGAGACAAGAAAAGTACAAGAGAGAAAGGAGGCAAAAGACAATGGTCCAAACCGAAAAAGCGAAAGTGGAAATGCAACAGGCGTTCGAACAGATGTGGGAAGAATTACATCAGTGGCGAGCCGAGCACCCGCAGGCCAGTTTTGATGAGATAGCCGCCCAAGTGACCCCCAGACGACGGGAGTTGATGGGTAAGCTATTGATCCAATTAGCCAGCCAACACGGAGATGGAACCGAGGTCGAAGGCGTGCCGTGCCCTGATTGTGGCCAAGCGATGAGCTACAAAGGCAAATCCAGCCGCGACGTCACGCACTTGGAAGGGGAGCTGGCGTTAGAACGGGCCTACTATTATTGTGCCACTTGTGAAGGAGGGATTTTTCCCCCTGGATGAACAATTGTATTTGGGGGAGCACGTCTGGAGCCCGGAGACCGTCAAACAGCTAGTGCGGCAAGGAACCGAAATCCCCTCCCATCGACGGGCCGCCGCCAGTTTTAGCGAACAGACCAAAATTGCGGTGTCCAAGAGTAGCGTGGCCCGTTTGGTACAGTTGTATGGCGGCCAAATAGTGGCTCAGCAGGCCGCCGAAGCAGAGGCCACCGTCAAGCCACCGGCGCGGGATGAGGTCATCACGCAGCGGCAGATGGTTGAACCGGAGAGTGAAGTCATGGTCATTTCGATGGATGGGGCTATGGTCAATATCCGGGGCGAAGGGTGGAAAGAGGTCAAAACGGTCGCTGTTTCGGCCGTGGAAACAACGACCGATGAGGCAAGCGGCCAGACCGTCGTTCATTTACGACAGCACAGTTACCGAGCGGGCTTGTGGGAGGCCAAAACATTTGCCAAACAACAATGGGCCGAAGGGGTCCGGCGCGGCTTGGAGCGGGCGCAACATCTGGTTAGTGTCAATGATGGCGCGCCCTGGATTTGGTTGATTATCCAGATGTGCTGGACTCCTTGTGTCGAAATTCTGGATTGGTGGCATCTGGTCGAAAAAGTGTGGGAT
>JAGRCC010000466.1 GCA_020433785.1 Anaerolineae bacterium | reverse complement strand
TTATTACCAAAATCATCGAGTAAAATTCGTTGTTTCGTTAGATACTCGGCAAGCTGACTTTTTTTGAAGGAGTCAGGGGGTTGAGAGGTTCGTTTTCCTCTCTGCCCCCTTTTTGTGAACTAATGAATACAATTATGATAGCTATGGGTTGCCGAGAGGAGTAGTTAGTAGCATGGCCAAATCAAAATCGAGATCGAGCAACCCTCCTCCGACAACTACTCGGGAGATTAACCCGGTCGTTAAATACTTTAACGAAACGCGTGCTGAATTACGTAAAGTTACTTGGCCCACTCGCGATGAGACAAAAAATTTAACCCTAATTATTGTCGCGGTCACAGTGGCTATGGCCCTTTTCTTAGGGACACTTGATTATCTATTCCAAGTGGTAGCCGCGGGGGTAATTAGTGGCGACCCGATCCGCATCGTAATCGCTATTGTGCTGTTCGCCATTGCTGCGGCTGCATTTTATTTTAATAATCAGGAAGTGTAGAACCATTATACGTAAGAGTGCGCTTATGGCTGATAAAAAAGATCCTGTAGAAGATGCCGATGACATGGAAGAATTTGATGAGTCTCTGGAAGACGAATTAGAGTCCGAAGATGACGATGATGAGGATGATTCTGGAGACGAAACGCCTAAACAGCGGCCCGAAAATACAGAATGGTACGTAATCCATAGCTATTCCGGTTACGAAAACAAAGTCCAGAAAAACCTTATACATCGCATTGAGTCGATGGGCATGCAAGACAGCATTTTTCAAATTGTCGTACCAACCGAAGAAGAAGTTGAGCTGAAAGATGGGCATCGACGCACGGTGGAACGACGGGTCTTCCCCGGCTATATTTTAGTAGAGATGGTCTTGGATGAAGACTCTTGGTACGTGGTTAGAAACACACCAGGGGTAACAGGCTTTGTTGGTTCAGGCAATAAGCCTACCCCGCTGCGTAAAGAAGAAGTTGATAAAATTCTAAAACGGATGGAAGCGGAAGCGCCCAAAGTCAAAGTTAGCTTCAGGGTTGGCGATAGAGTTCGCATCGTTGAAGGGCCATTTGAAGATTTTACGGGCACCGTCGATGAAATCGATTTGGATCGAACTCGCGTAAGAGTATTAGTTAACTTTTTTGGACGCGAAACGCCGATCGATCTCGATTTTTTGCAAGTAGAGCGAACCTAATCGTTGCTGAGTTCTTGCCGTTAAATTGGCATTATGGTTATAAGGAAATAACTCATGGCAAAAAAAATAAAAGCTATTGTAAAATTGCAAATTCCTGCGGGTAAGGCTAATCCAGCACCGCCGGTTGGTACAGCTTTGGGGCCACATCAAATCAATATTATGGCTTTCTGTAAAGAATACAATGCCCGTACGCAACATTTGATGGGGTCTATTATTCCCGCTGAAATTACAATTTTCACCGATCAAACATTTTCATTTATTATAAAAGCGCCGCCGGCTAGCGATTTACTCAAGAAAGCCGCTGGTCTGAACAAAGGCTCCGGCGAGCCCAACCGTAACAAAGTGGGTAAACTTACCCGAGCCCAAGTACGCGAAATTGCTCAAAACAAAATGCAAGACCTTAACGCCGTCGATATCGAAGGCGCGATGAAACAAATTGAGGGTTCTGCTCGAAGTATGGGGATACGCATAGAAGATTAACTTCTTCTATGGCCTCTGTGGGAGGGTACCCAGAATAAATTGCCCGTTACGACCACTAAGGAGAAAAAAATGGCAAAACATGGTAAGCAGTATCAAGAAGCAGCAAAGTTAGTCGATAGCACTAAAGATTATTCTCCGGAAGAAGCTGTCGAGTTAGTTAAAAAGACATCGTATACTAAGTTTGACGGGACTATTGAAGCGCATTTAAGAATGGGCCTCGATCCCAGAAAAGCGGACCAGCAAATTCGTAGTACGGTTCAGTTACCGCACGGCACCGGGCGTCAGGTGAGAGTCATGGTCTTTGCTGAAGGGCAAGATCAAAAAGATGCGCTCGACGCCGGGGCTGACCATGCCGGTACCGACGAATACATTCAAAAAATTCAAGAAGGCTGGTTTGAGTTTGATGTATCGGTGGCAACCCCATCCGTTATGTCGAAAGTTGGGCGTTTAGGTAAACTTCTAGGTCCACGCGGCTTGATGCCCAGTCCGAAAGCCGGTACGGTGGTGCAGGGTTCTGATGTCGGGCGCGTAGTTTCGGAGTTGAAAGCCGGACGGGTTGAATTCAGATTAGATAGAACGGCCAACGTCCACGTGCCGATCGGTAAAGCTAGCTTCACCGAAAAACAACTGTTTGAAAACTTGTCGGCCTTGATGGAATCGATTGTCCAAGCCAAACCCTCGGCGGCCAAGGGGATGTATATCAAGCGTGTGACCTTAAGCGCTACGATGGGGCCCGGGGTAAAAATCGATGCGATGCAGGCCATGCAGTTAAAGTTGGCCTAATAACAACATTAAGCGCGAATTTTAAGGATTTGCTTATATAGCCTCCTAAAAACAGCTTAATATTAATTGCTGAAGACAGCAGGTGTGCTCATATAGATGCACTTAATGGATTTTCTAGCCTGCCGAGGTGAGATTGTAGAGTTGGGAATGTCATCATTTTTGTATGGGGTATTCTCGTCTTAGTTTGTATTTTCTGCGTCTCGGCCTTGGTTGGTCGAGACGCTTTTTTTATTTGAGAAATCAGAAAGAAAGGAGGATCAAAACTTGGCTATATCACGCGAAAAGAAAGAAGAATTGGTTGCTCAGTATGTTCAGGAAATCAGTGACAGCGAAGGGATTATCATCACCGAATATCGCGGCCTGAGCGTTCAACAACTTCAAGACCTTCGATCCAAGATTCGTGAGGCACAGGGCAGTTATGCTGTGGTTAAAAACACCTTGGCTAAACGCGCTTTGGAAGAAGTGGGGCTACCCACCGCCGATGATTTGTTAACCGGTCCGGTTGGACTGGGCTTTTGCCATCAAAATCTGCCCGGCGTGGCTAAAGTAATGACCGATTTTGCCAAAGGCAATGATATGATGGTCATTAAAGGTGGTTTAATTGGTAAAAGCGTCATCGACGAGGCGGGCGTTCGAGAACTAACCAAATTACCGCCTATCGAAGTGGTACGGGCGCAACTGCTTGGCTTACTCAATACGCCGGCCTCTCGATTGGTTGGTACGCTCAATGCCCCGGCATCTCAATTTGTTGGCGTGTTGTCCGGCGGCGTACGCCAACTGGTTAATGTGCTTAACGCTTATGCTACTAAGCCCCCCGAAGAAGAAGCAGCTTAAACTTGGGGAAATGAAAATAGTAGGCTGTCATTAAAGTTTAACAAAAAAAGATTAATCGCATCATTTAATATATAAGGAGTTTATAAACATGGCTGATATCGCCAAACTTGCAGATGAACTGAGTGAATTGACCGTTTTGGAAGCGGCTGAACTGACCAAACTGTTAGAAGAAAAGTGGGGCGTTAGCGCCGCAGCTCCGGCGGCCGTTATGGCTGCGGCCCCGGTAGCGGCTGCGGGCGGTGATGGCGCCGCCGAAGAGGTTGAGGAAAAAACCGAATTTGACGTTGTGTTGAAAGATGTAGGGGCTAAGAAAATTCAGGTTATTAAGGCCGTACGTACCTTACGCTCTGACTTGGGTTTGAAAGAAGCCAAGGAATTAGTTGATGGTGCTCCGGCTAAGGTTCTTGAAGCCGTTAGCAAAGATGCCGCCGCCGATGCCAAGAGCAAACTCGAAGCTGAAGGCGCTGTCGTCGAAGTTGCTTAATTAAGAAGAATAAAAAAAGAACCCGCCTGAGGCGGGTTCTTTTTTTATATACATCACTCCAGCGGTGAGATACGCTCAACAATTTGGGCATATTCATCGGCGAGCGCTTCGGCTTCCACCTGCGACTCCGCTTCAGTGGTTATTCTAAAGTAAGGTTGATCCGGATCAGGCACGATCAAACCCCATTTGTTAGTTCCCAGATTAATTTTGATTCCATAGTTGGTATCTTGATTTTTATCGTCGCTAAATCTCTCGTTGATTAAGCGCATGACTCTGGGTTTGGCCTCCCAAACACAAGATACCCTCCGCTCGGCGACATAATAAGGGGGCAGGTTTAGGGTAATATCACTGATTGAAACTTTTTGGGTGGCTAAAAACTCTAACAGCTTGGCCAGTGCCATCATGCCATCCGTTGTACTGTGAAAATCGGGAAATATGAAGTTGCCTTTGCCGTCGCAGCCCATAATCACATTATGTGTGTGTGTAACCTTTACCAGGGCATCAGACTCCATTTCGGTCCGGATGATCTTGCCACCATATCGTTCGGCGATATGTTCAAAAATGTTGGGCATGTTGGTTGGAATGGCAACGCTGCTGCCTGGCGCATCCCTCAAAGCCAGCTCGACCATCACCGCGCAGGCCGTGATCCCCTTAAGCAGCGTTCCTCGATCATCGATGAAAATAATTTTTTCTCCGCCTGGATACAGCCGCGCCCCAAACTGTGCACCCAATGCTGTGGTAATCAACTGCATTTGCTTGAGCGTTGTCTGGAGTTGAGACTGGCTGGGCAGTGTGTTGATCTTATCGATGTTGGCGTTAAGTGCCACCACATTGCATTGTAACTCGTCCAAAATAATGGGCAGCACATTAGCAATAGGCGCATCGGCAAAATCGATAACCAGGTTAAAACCAGCGGCCTGAATGGCCTTAGTATTGAGATTTCTCAGGAAATCGTCGATGTAACGTTCGCGAACATTTTGCGCATATTCGATAATGCCAATGTCGTCTAGATAAACCCGTCGAAAATCTTCTCTAAAGAAAATACGCTCGATGGTCCGCTCTCGATCTTTGCTGATATTTAGCCCTTCGTTATCCATAAAGCGAATATCAACCACACGTTGATCGAATGGCGAGAGACGAACGTGAACGCCGGCTTCGGCCCGGCTAATTTTGGTAAAATAGCGAGCGACAGGAATGGGTTGGCTGCCCAAATCCCAAACGTTAACACCGGCCGAGGGCAAGCCGGAAATGATGGCCCGTTTGATCATGCGCGGGCTGCGATGGGTGTCTCGATTGATCGTCACCAGGCTACCTTTGGGTAAGGTGGCGCCGAAGGCTGCCCCCAGTTTGCTGCTGAACTCCGGCGTTAGATCAATATTGACTACCCCGGTTACCCCATAGCGACCAAAAAGCACCCGCCGGCCTTGCGATCCCCAAATAATGCTGCTGTTGACAATTGCCCCAGGTTCAACCTCCTTGCCCGGCCAAATCTTGACGCTGGGGTGGATGACCGCCCCTTCGCCAATGATGGTGCCATCGCCGATAACCGCACTCTCGAACACGGTGGAGTAGGTCTTTAAGCTGCACTGCCGCAACACAATAGCCCCGCTCAACTGGGCTCGTTCCCCAATGTAGCAGTTACGCCACACAATTGAGCGGTCAATCTGAGCACCGTTGTCAACCACGCTATAGTCTCTGATCACGGTTGGCCCACGAATCGAGACGTCATTTTTAATTTGAACGGCATTTCCGAGATAAATTGGTCCTTCCAGGTGCGCACTGGGCGCGATATCCACATCTTGGCCGGCCCATATGCCGTTGCCAATATATCGCCCCAAGTTGATCCCTTCAACCTTGCCTTCTAAAGCATTGGCCGTAGCCCGGATGTATTCAGCAATATTGCCCACATCGCACCAGTAGCCCTCGGCGATATAACCATAGAGAGGGTAGCCTTTGTCGTGCAGCATAGGAAAGAGATCTTTGGCAAAATCAAAAGGGGTATTGGCCGGGACAAAATCCAAAATATCCGGTTCCAGAACATAGATGCCGGTATTAATATGATCAGACATCACCGAGCCGCGACTGGGCTTCTCTTGAAATTGGGTGATTTGTCCCAGAGAATTAGTGGTAATAACGCCGTATTCGACCGGGTTGGAGATATTATAAATGGCCAGGGTGGCTAACGTTTTTGCGTTTTTGTGGTAATCGACTAAGTTCGTCAGATTGAAGTTGGTCAAAGCGTCGCCGCTAATGACCATAAAGGTCTCGTCTAAAAAATCGGCCGCATTTTTAACACTGCCGGCTGTACCTAAGGGCGTCTCCTCAACACTGTAATGAATAATTAGCCCCAGCGCAGAACCATCGCCAAAGAAATCTTGAATAAGATCGGCCAGGTATTGAACCGTAATGACTACTTCGGTAACGCCGTGGCGTTTTAGCAGGTCCAGAATATGACTCATCACGGGCTTGTTGACTATCGGTATCATGGGCTTGGGTCTTTGAATTGTGAGAGGACGAAGTCTTGATCCGGAACCACCGGCCATGACAACCGCTTTCATAAATATTTATCCCCCGTAGTTTTTCGAGTTATTCTATGTTTCTATTTTGCGCAGACCTATCATACCATAAACTTAAGTAGGCGTAAATAAACATTCTTTATAAAAAATTAAAACTTGCCATATTGGTCTTATCTCACATAAAATATAAGCAGTTATGGGAACATATATTTTTAGTAAGTAACCCAAGTTGCTATCGTCTCCAGAAAATACGAAAAACGGCTGTTTCAATCCTAACCTCGGGGGAAGTAAGGAGTAGGGAGTAAGAAGTATGGGTTTTGGCCCCTTAATCCCTACTCCTTACTCCCTACTCCCCGGTTTGGACCGCTAGGTGGCAACTTGAGTTAAGTAGTCGGTAAACCACATTATCTATGGGCAAAAGTTTAGCAACTACAGGAGGGAAAATAAGAATTTTATCTTGCTATTTATTAAATTCTCCCGCAGTAATGATTTGCCAATTAAAACAGGAGGTATTTTATTGTGTCGAACTCACTTAAAAGATGGGTCATTATCTTTCTTTTATTAAGTTTATTCGCCGGTATGGCTGCCACGGCTTTCGCTTCGTCGGCTAGCCAGGCGGAGCAAGATATTGTCGATACACTTATTGCCGATGGCCGCTTTACCACGCTGGTCAAGGCGCTGGAAACAGCCGATTTGGTTGATACGCTCAAGGGCGAAGACCCCTTCACCGTTTTTGCGCCTACCGATGAGGCTTTTGCAGCGCTGCCTGACGGCGTGCTCGATGACCTAATGGCCAACGTACCGGCTCTAACCGATGTTCTTCTCTACCATGTTGTGCCCGGTAAGGTCATGGCCGCCGATGTCGCTACGATGCCATCGGCCGATACGGTTTTAGGGGAAGCCGCCCCCATCTCTGCCAGTAACGGCAGTGTGATGGTTGGTGATGCGAACGTGATCGTCACCGATATCGAAGCCTCCAACGGCGTCATTCATGTCATCGATACAGTTCTGCTGCCAGAGGCAGTCGCGGCATCGATCGACAGCGGCGCGCTGGCCGAAAGTGCAGCGATGACCGGCGGCGAAGCCACCATGGAGGACGAAGCCGTTGTAGAAGGCCAAGCGTCGATGGAAGACGAAATCATCGTAGAAGACTCAGCTTCAACGGAAGCTGACGCCACGATGACTGAGAGCGACACCCTGGCCGAAAGCAGCACCACCGCCGAAAGCGAGACGCCGCCCGGTTTGCCGTCAACCGGTGGGCATCTGATCTTGATGTCATTTATCATTGTGGGCTTCGTGTTGGTTGGGATGATTATGGCGCTGGGGGGTCTGGCCCTCCGTATCGGGATAGGCATAATTAAGTAATTGTTGTTTACAGCCAGTTCAGAAGAGGTTATCACTCGATAGCCTCTTTTTTTTTGATGGATCACGAATTGGAAACATCATTTGACAAACCAAGTGAAAATACAGACAATCTCCAAAAATGGGCAATCGTAAGACCATATGATGGTTACAGCAAAAGCGCAACTCAGAGAATTGATAATCATTGGCCTGGCCCTGCTTTGCTTAACCGCAGGCTGCCAGTCCGTCTCCGGTCTCGAATACAAAGGCGCGGTGCTCGACCCGCCCACGCCGCTTGACGATTTTGAACTGACAGACAGCAAAGGCCGGCCTTTTCACCTGAGCGACACAGACGGCGAAATTACACTGGTTTACTTTGGCTACACCTTCTGCCCCGATGTCTGCCCGTTAACGATGTGGGATGTAAAAACAGCTCTGGCCGATGTGCCGCACAAAGATCAGGTTAATGTCATTTTTATCTCCGTCGATCCCGACCGCGATACGCCGGAGGTGCTCGACCGCTACATCAGCGCTTTTGGCCCGGGCTTCATCGGCCTGACTGGCGATTGGGAGAAAGTTGAAGGTGTGCTGCAACCATTTGGAGCGTATGCCGAAAAAGAGGAGGTCAGCAATTCAGCCGCCGGGTATCTGGTTAGCCATACCGCTCGACTCTATTTGGTTAATTCCCGGCGCGAACTGCTGCTAATGTATCCTTTTGGCTTTGAACCGGCCGACCTGGCCAGCGACCTCAATCAACTACTTAATCAGGAGACAAGTTAACATGAAAGCGCTATCCATCGCCGGCGGGGCCATTCTGCTGGTGGTTATATTGAGTTGGTTAGCCTTGGGGCAGTTCCAAACCGTTCGCACCGTAACTTACATTATTCCCCCCGGTACCAAACAAGATATCGAAACCGGTCGGCCCGGCGCTAAATTCCCCGATGAGATAGTCTTGACCGTCGGCCTCAAAGACACCATCGTCATAGAAAACCAGGACGACGTGATTCACTCGTTTGGCCCGTTTGTGGTGGCCCCCCATTCTAAGCTTCGCAAACGGTTTGATACGTCGGTGGTTTACGAAGGCGCCTGCACCTTTCATCAAGACAAACATATGCGTATTGTGGTCAACCCGGCCCCATGGGATTTTTCGGTCAACTAATCGTAATTTGGTCTCTGGCTTAATTTGGTGTATAAACCAAAATACCATGCCGCAACAATTATTTCGCGCCTATGAAGCCGTTTTACAGAGTTTAGTCGACCAGGCTCAAGCGACAGCCGCCGTGTTGATGTTGGCCGATAGCGCCGTCGAAACGCCCCATATTCTGACTCAGGTCGGCCGGTTGACGTCTACCGGTTGGGTCCGGTTGCTCGAAATATCCCCCCCCGATGTTTTTATTCAACCGCTAGCTTCACAAGGGACAACTACCGCTTTGTTGGCCGTCCACAGCGCCGGCCAGCGCCAATGGGCTCCGACCCAGCAATGTTTAATCCGGGCTGCGGCTCAAACCATTGAAAACCTCTCCCGAGACGGCAATCGAGAGCTGGATTGGCATCAGATTACGGCTTCCCGGCGTATTCTGCCGGTTACCGAAGAGGAGTTGTGCCGTATCGTGTTAGATATTCACGATGGCCCGGTGCAAAAGATTTACGCCGCGGTGCATCGGCTGAGCCACTTGCAGCACCTGGCCGATCGGCTGACTGCGACGGCGGACGACGACGGCGACAAACAGATCGCTACCTATCGCGATAACCTCCAGCAAGTTGGCTGGTTGTTGGAAACCGCCCTGACGGAAATCCGGACGTTTCTGGGAACATTTCATCCCCCTGAATTTAAGGAACGGTCGCTTTTGGATATTTTAGAAGGGTTGATTATTCAGCACGAAACAATGACGCAAGCCATCGTCCATTTTGAGGCCGGCTCCACCATCCCGGAAGTCGATGTGCCGATTAAGATCGCCCTTTATCGCATCCTGCAACAAGCTCTGACCAATGGTATCCGCCATGGCGGCGTGAACGAACAGTTTGTCTACTTGTGGTCCCATCAGGATCATATTCATCTGGAAGTGGTCGATTACGGTAAAGGGTTTACGCCGCCGAGTTTGGCCGGACCATCAGCAACGGAACGAAACGAACATATCGGCTTACGGGGCATGCGCGACCGTGCTCAGTTGGTTGGCGGCACATTTGACCTGGTCAGCCGGCCCGGGGAGGGCACCCGAATTAAAGTGAGGGTACCCTGCTATGGCTAAGACCATTCGTGTCATTTTAGCCGATGATCATGCCCTGGTCTTAGACGGGCTTAAACTTCATTTGGCCGATACCAGCGACATCGAGGTGGTAGCGACAGCCAACGATGGCGAGGCGTTATTGAGCGCGATCGAAATTCACCGGCCGGATGTAATCATCACCGATCTGATGATGGCCGGGATGGATGGCTTTGCCGTTCTGGAGCAAATTCGCCAGCGGAATTTACCGGTACGCGTGCTAGTCTTAACCGCCCTGGCCGATGGGCAAGCTTTGCAGCGGGTAGTGGAGTTAGAAGCTGACGGCATCGTGCTTAAGACCGAGCCGTCCCGCCAGATGATCGAAGCAATCCGGCAGGTGGCGGGCGGACAGGTGGTCTATCCGCGCGCGGTGCACAACTGGCTGCTGCGCCGGGCCAGCCGCCACCAAGCCGCCACCGACGCCGATCCCACCCATGCGCTCTCAGATCGGGAAAAAGAGGTATTGGCCCATATTGCTCAGGGGAAAACCAATCAAGAAATTGCCTCCACGCTGCACCTCAGCGAAAACACCGTCAAATATTATCTCAAAAATGTTTATCAAAAATTGCAAGTCCACAATCGCACCGAAGCCGCCCGAATTTATTTAAAAGGTAAAGAAACCGATTCTTAAGATGATGGTCTTGCTTAACAAGGCAAAATCGTTGATTTTGTCGACCGGGCAACGATTCTTAACCAGGAGACCATCACCTTGCTTTCCCACCCATTTGGGTAGGCGCGTCCCACCTAAAAATGTGTCCCTCTTCACCCTTTCTAGTGTTACATTTTTCACAAACGTTTGATATAGTTACTGCATAATCCCGGAGGCAAATTAGACGATTATCTCATTTACTCAGGCCATCATAATCGGCTTTGTAACCGACCATTTGGAAATAAGCGAACAGCTAGAGACTGAGCGCTGACGTAGTAACTATTGTTTGATAATTAGGAGAGCGTAATGCAAAGACAGCGGCCAATCATCTTGGGCATTGTGGGCGACAGCGCCGTCGGCAAAACCACGATTAGTCAAGGGCTAGTTAAAATTTTAGGTAAGGACCGGGTCACCCACTTCTGCACCGATGATTACCATAAGTATGATCGCCGTGAGCGAGCCGAGTTGGGCATCTCGGCTCTGCATCCCGATTGCAACTACCTGGATATTTTGGAACTTCACCTGGAGCGGCTGCACTACGGCCAGCCCATTCTCAAACCGATTTATGACCATTCAACCGGATCGTTAGTTCGGCCTGAATACATTCACCCCCGCGAATTCGTCATTGTCGAGGGGCTGCTGGGTTATGCCACCCCGGCAATGCAGCAGTTTTATGATGTTAAGGTTTACCTGGAGCCGCTGGAGGAGCTGCGTCACCTTTGGAAAATCAAGCGCGATACCACCAAACGCGGTTATACCCGTGAGCAGGTCATCGCCTCTTTAAAGAAACGGGAATGTGATTCGGCCAACTTCATCCATCCGCAGCGCAAAGCGGCCGATATTGTGGTTCGCTTTAGTCCACCGGCCGGCGTTAAGCCCGAAGACGCCGGTTCTCATCTTGACGTGCGGTTGACGCTGCGTCCCACCATTCCTCATCCCGATTTAAGCTATTTGCTCGAACGCAGTGGCTCGGCCGTTCGTATGGAAATGAAGCGAGCCGATAACCGGCCGGCCGACGTGTTGGAAATTGACGGCAACGTCACCGCCGACCAGACGGCCGAATTGGAAGATGCCATTTGGCAGCACCTACCCGATTTGCGCCCACTGCGCGAAGAAGAGTTTGGCGACTATCAAGACCAGGCCGAAATGCGGCACAGCCCGCCCCTGGCCCTAACCCAACTGCTGCTGGTCTACCACCTGCTGCGCCAGTACAACAATGTCGCCCGTATGCCCTTTGCCCCGCCGGTTGCCGCCTTAAGTCGATTGGGGTCGGTGCCGACAACGAGACCTACGACTTAGATGAATCATGACTAAACTTCAAGCCCTTATTTTTGATGTAGACGGCACTCTGGCCGATACGGAACAGCACGGCCATCTCCCCGCCTGCAACGACGCCTTTACCCAGTTAGGTTACTCTATTCGCTGGAGTTGGGACGAATTCAAAGCGATGCTGCCGGTGCAAGGCAATGCCTTACGCATGCGCCACACCCTGGAACAAAGAATGCCGGCTCTATCATCGGAGGAATTAGATCGCGCTGTGGCTGATTTGGCCCAATTAAAGAAGCAGTTATATATCGAAAAATACTTACCTCGATTACAACTGCGGCCGGGGGTAGAACGGCTCATCGACTCAGCCGTAGAGCGCGACATTCGATTAGCCGTAGTGTCGTCTTCCTACGAAGCGCAGATTGAAGCGTTGTTGCAGCATCGTCTCTCAAATGTGGCCGCTCTGTTTAAGCCGTTGTTGGGCAAGGAAAGTGGACGCAAAACCGCCCCTGACTCGCCGCTGTACCGCCGCTGTCTGACCGAGCTAGGTACAAATTCACATCAAACCTTGGTGATTGAAGACTCGGCTGTAGGGTTCAAAGCCGCCCATAGAGCCGGTTTGCCGTGTGCGGTTATTTATAATGACTACACCTTTGGCGAGGATTTTGCGGGTGCGGCCCTGGTCGCCCGCAGCCTTGAGCCGTTCACGCTGGACCAATTAGCCGCCTTATGCTTGCCTGCTGAAGCTTCGTTACAGCAACCACAATGAAACTTACCGGAGCGACAAAGCAAGCTTTGTCATGCGCAGTAAGGTCAAAGTAAACTTTGACGCTCCAGACCTTTATTTTCAAATGAGTCAGACAGTCTCATCTGAGACGACACCCACGATGAAAATATCTGACGACTGACTACCGACATCTGACGATTATATTTTCAGAGGAGCCGATTATGAGCCAAATAACCGATGTACGCGATCTGGAAACTACCGCCATCAACGCCATTCGCTTTCTGTCCGCCGATGCGGTGCAGCAGGCTAATTCGGGCCACCCCGGCCTGCCAATGGGGACGGCCGCGTTGGCCTACACGCTTTGGACCCGCCACCTGCGCCATAACCCAAAGCATCCGGGCTGGGCCAACCGCGACCGGTTCATTCTGTCCGGCGGCCACGGGTCGATGCTGCTCTATTCACTGCTGCATTTAACCGGCTACGACCTGCCTTTGGACGAACTGAAAAAGTTCCGGCAGTGGGGCAGCCTGACCCCCGGCCACCCGGAGTATGGCCTCACGCCCGGCGTCGAGACTACCACCGGCCCCTTAGGCCAGGGTTTTGCCAACGGCGTCGGCATGGCCATTGCCGAAGCCCATCTGGCCGCCACGTTTAATCGGGACACTTATAACATTATCGACCACTACACCTACGCCATCGTCACCGACGGCGATTTAATGGAGGGCGTCGCCTCGGAAGCGGCCTCACTGGCCGGCCATCTGCGCCTGGGCAAGTTGATCTATCTGTACGATGACAACCACATTTCGATTGACGGCAGCACCGATCTGGCCTTTACCGAAGATCGAGGCGCCCGCTTTGAAGCTTACGGCTGGCAAGTGCTGCACGTGGCCGACGGCAACGATGTCGAGACCATCGACGCGGCCATTAGCGCCGCCAAAGATGATCCCCGGCCCTCGCTGATTGTGTGCCGGACGCACATCGGCTATGGGCTGCCCACCAAGCAAGATACGGCCGCCGCTCACGGCGAACCGCCCGGCAATGACGAGTTAAACGGGGCCAAAGAAAAGCTGGCCTGGCCTTTAGAACCTCGTTTCTACCTGCCGGGTGAGACGGTGGAATTTTTTAGAAGCGCCATCGAGCGCGGCGCTCAATTGGAGGAGACGTGGTCAGTGCCATGGCAAGCGTATCAGCGCGACTATCCTGACCTAGCCGCCGACCTAGACCGTCGTCTGAACGGTCAGTTACCAGCCGATTGGCACGAACTACTGCCCACCTTTGCCGCCGACGCCAAAGGGATAGCCACGCGTGTCGCCTCCGGCAAGGTCATCAATGCACTGGCCGCGAAGATACCGGAACTGGTCGGCGGCTCAGCCGACCTGGCCCCTTCTAATAAAACCTGGATCGATGGCGAACCGGACTTCCAGGCGGATACACCCGCCGGCCGCAACTTCCATTTCGGGGTGCGCGAGCATGGGATGACCGCCATTTTGAACGGGATGGCCGTCCACGGTGGGCTGAGGCCCTATGGCGGCACGTTCTTGGTCTTTGCCGACTATATGCGCCCGGCTATTCGGGTGGCGGCTTTATCGCACCTGCCGACGATCTTAGTCTTCACCCATGACAGCATCGGTCTGGGCGAAGACGGCCCTACCCATCAACCCATCGAGCACCTGGCCACCTTACGGGCCATACCTAACCTGGTCACCCTACGTCCGGCCGATGCCAACGAAACTACAGCGGCCTGGCAAGTCGCCCTGGAACGGCGCAACGGGCCGACCGCCCTGGCTTTGACCCGCCAGAACGTACCTATCCTGGACCGAGCCCGCTACGGATCGGCACAGAATGTAGGCAAAGGCGCCTACATTCTAGCCGACCTGGGCGAGGGTGCGCCGGCTTTAATCCTGATGGCATCCGGCTCGGAAGTGGAATTGATTGTAGCCGCCGGTCAGCAGTTGACGGCAGACGGAATTGGAGTTAGACTCATTTCATTCCCTAGTTGGGAACTGTTCGAGGCGCAGCCCAAAAGCTATCAAAACCAAGTGCTGCCGCCGCACTTGACTGCCCGGCTGGCTGTAGAAGCCGGCATTGCCCAGGGCTGGCACCGCTGGGTCGGCAGCCAAGGCGATATCCTGGCCTTAAATCGCTTTGGCGCGTCGGCGCCATACAAGACGCTGTACGACAAGTTAGGGCTAACCGTGGCCAATGTTGTGCAGCGCGCCAAACAACTGCTTTGAGTAACAACCTACAACCAACTGCCAAATTTACACAGGAGAATAACGAATGCAAACCCCTATTACCCAATTAGCTAGTTTAGGACAATCCATCTGGTACGACAATATAGAGCGGCGACTGTTGCAAAACGGCGAGCTGGCGGCCATGATCGGGCGGGGCGATATCCGGGGCCTAACCTCAAACCCGACCATTTTCAACAACGCAATTGCCAAATCCACCGATTACGACGCCGACCTGCTGCCGCTGGCCGAGGCCGGTAAAACGCCGCTAGAGGTTTTCGAGACGCTGGCCGTTGACGATATCCGGGCGGCGGCTGACCTGCTACGTTCGCTTTACAACGAAACCAACGGCGGCGACGGTTACGTCAGCCTGGAAGTCAACCCCACTTTAGCCCACGACTCTGAGGCCACCCTGTCTGAAGCCAAACGGTTGTGGGGCTGGGTAGACCGGCCCAACCTGATGATCAAAATTCCGGCCACCACCGCCGGCCTACCGGCCATTCGCCAGGCGATTGCCGCCGGGATTAATGTCAACGTCACCCTTATCTTCTCTATCGAACGCTACCAGGCGGTGATGGAGGCCTACCTGTCCGGCCTTGAAGATCGCTTGGCTCAAGGGCTACCAATCGACACCATTGCTTCGGTGGCGTCTTTCTTTGTCTCTCGCATCGATGTGGCGGTTGACCGGCAATTGGAAGCGCTCGGTTCCGAGCAGGCCCTGGCGCTGTTGGGTAAAACCGCCATCGCTAATGCTCGCTTGGCTTATCAAGCCTTCAAAGCCATCTTTGGCAGCGACCGTTTTGCCCGGCTAAAGGCCGAGGGGGCGCGGGTGCAGCGACCGCTGTGGGCTTCGACCGGCACCAAAAATCCGGCCTACTCCGATACACTCTATGTCGATGAGCTGATCGGCCCCGATACCGTCAACACCATGCCGCCGGCCACCCTGGACGCCTTCCGCGACCACGGCCGGGCCGCGCTTACGATCGAATCGGATTTGGGTGAGGCCCACCACGTTATGACCGAGTTAGAAGCGCTGGGCATTTCGCTGGCCGAAATAACCCAAACGTTGGAAGCAGATGGGGTCAAAGCCTTTGCCGATGCCTTTGCTTCGCTGCTGGCAACCATTGAACGGCGGTGTTCGGTCCCGGCGTAGAAATGTTATATAACTAGGCAGTCAATGTCATGAAGTTAAGACCTGACAGGTTTTACAAGACACGGGTAGGTGTAAATAAAAGGCCGATTGGGGCAGACTTTACGCCGAACCATGGCTCTGGAAACCTGTCAGGTCTGGTTCGTCTACCTTAACTACATAGGACCAGCATAGGCAACGAATGATCGAGACGATATCACCACACCGGCCGCTGATGTTAGGCGTTGTAGGCGACAGCGCCGCCGGCAAAACCACGTTAACCCAGGGCTTGGCGGCGTTAATGGGCGTCTCGGAGGCGGCTCTGGTCTGCACCGATGATTACCACAAATACAGCCGAACCCAGCGACGCAGCCTGAACCTAACAGCGCTGCATCCCGACAACAATTATCTGGATATCGTGGCCCAGCATCTCAGCCTGCTACGGGTGGGGCAGCCAATTCTCAAGCCGACCTACAACCACCGCACCGGTCTGCTTGAAGCCCCGGATTATATCAATCCCAATGAGTTGGTCATCGTCGAAGGGTTGTTGGCCCTGGTAACCCCGGCGATGCAGCGCTGCTTCGATGTGACGGTCTATCTTGACCCGAAGGAGAGTCTGCGCCGGCAGTGGAAAGTCAATCGCGATACGGTCGAGCGCGGCTACCGGGCTGAGGATGTGTTGACTTCGATGGAGCGTCGCCAATCCGACAGCCAGAAGTACATCTGGCCCCAGAAAGATGCAGCGGATCTGATCATTCGCTTCCACCGCTCGGATGACCAGCCCGAATGGGACAATGCCCATCTCAATGTGCGGTTGGTGCAGC
>JAGRCC010000038.1 GCA_020433785.1 Anaerolineae bacterium | reverse complement strand
CGCCACCAGGGCGCGTCCCATCAATACCCCTAGACCCAGCCCAATCATCGCCCCAACGGCGCTCAAAGCCAGCGCCTCGAAGAGCACAATGCCGAATATCTCGCGGCGGGTGACGCCCAGACAGCGCAGCGTGCCCAGCACCGGGCGACGCTGCACCACCGAGAAATTGATGGTGTTGTAGATCAGAAACATGCCGACCACCAACGCCAGCAAACTCAGGGCCGATAGGTTTAGCTCAAAGGCGGCGGTCATTTGGGTCAGCGTCTGGCTGCGCAGTTCGGCCGGTTGGAGTTGGGCGTTGGCCGGCAGCAAGTCGCGAATGGGCTGCATATCGGCCTTCTCCGGCAAAATTAGGTCGATGGTGGTGATGGCGCCGGTCATGTCGAGAATCTCCTGAGCGGTGCTGATATCGCTCAGGATCATGCCGTCGAGAGCGCTGCGGCTCATATCGTCGCTGGGGGCCAGCAAGCCCATCAGTTCGACGGTTTTGGTTTTATCGCCGGCCAGCAGGGTTAGATTGTCGCCGGGGGTGAGATTGTAGCGTTCGGCCAGGCTTTGGGAGATGAGAACGGTGTTAGGTTCGATTAATAGACTGATGAGCGCATCTGACGACAGGCCGCCGCTGCCGTCGCCCAAATAATTTCTAAACGGCCCTTCGGCAAAGGGATCGACGCCCAACAGATTGAGCGGCAGATCGCCGGCCTCTTGCAACAGTACTAACCCGTTGACGGTTGGGGCGATGTCATCTAGCCCTAAATCGACCCGTAGTTGGCGATAAAGCGAGGTTGGCAGGTCGCCGGGATGGGCTGTAATCTGGTGAGTGGCTTTGCCGACAATACTGTCGGTCGAGAGCGAAAAAGCCCGCCCCGCGCTGCTGTTGGCGATGTCGATGGCGACGATCATCGCCACGCCCAGCGCGACCCCTAACACTAAGAGGAGGCTTTGCACCGGATGTTTAGTGCTGTGTCGCACCGCGATTAGGCTTAGTGATGACCCTTTCATGCCGTCTTCGCCTTCTCCGGTTGAAAGGGCATTAGTGAGCCATGGGTGACACGGAAAGTTTTGTCGGCCAGCCTGACGTATTCCGGGTTGTGGCTGGCCATAATCAGGGTCTTGTTGGCCTGGCGCGTCAGTTCCAGCAGCAGTTCGATGATAGTCTGACCGGTCTCCTCGTCGAGGTTCCCGGTCGGCTCATCGGCTAGCAGCACGGTAGGGTTGTGCAGCACGGCGCGTAAAATGGCAACGCGCTGCTGCTCGCCGCCGGAAAGACGATCGGGGAAGGCATCTTGGCGATGACTGAGGCCCACACGCTCGATCATCGCCTTGACCTCTTTATCCTTGGCGGCGTTGACCCCGCCGTTGAGTTGCATCGGCAGGGTAATATTTTCAGTGACAGTCAGGGTCGGGATAAGGTTGAAGAACTGAAAGATAAAGCCGATATGCTCGCGCCGGAAGAGCGTGCGTTGGTGTTCGCTAAGGCGGTTGATCGCTGTGCCGTTGACGAAGATATCGCCGCTGTCGGGGGCATCGATGCCGCTGATCAGGTTGAGCAGCGTACTCTTGCCCGAGCCGCTCTGGCCAAGCAGTAAAATGAATTCGCCGGGGTTAAAGCTCAGGTTGACTTTATCGAGAATAACCCGGCTCTGTTTGCCTTCGGTGTAGCTTTTAGTGAGATTTTTTAGTTCGACAATAGGTGGTTGGTTCATGAGTTATTTTCTCTGGGATGATTGTTTTATATGGACAGGCTAAGGCTGAGGCAAAGAAAAAATTTAGTTGGCGTGGCCTGTGCTTGTTAATGTGAACTTGTGAGTTGGTTGATATTATTATAACCAATCATACTCAAGGGATACTCAAAAATAGACAATTTTAAGCCGGAATTGGGAGACGAGTTGATAATAATTGGCAATATATCCCTTATTCTCCTGATTCCGGCTGCGTGAGTCTGATTGTAGGGGGTTAAAATTAACTGTCGATTAATTGTCTATATTTTGTCAAAAAGGAGACGGGTTTATGTTTTGTGTTCTTCGCGTGACACATTTCACAAATAGTATAAATAAATATTGAAGCGATTTCAAATTAGTGATTGCCGTTTCTAACCTAATTCCGGGTCCACAATCCAACCCTCATTCGAATTACAGTGGGTCGGAATGCCATAGCCGGCATCGGTTTGGGTGTAAGCCCAGGCGGCCTGGATAGCACACAATAATGCGTCGAGGCTATCGGCGGTAGGGTCTTGATTGAATTGGGCGGCCAGGTTGTTATCGAGATCAAGCCGTAGGCTGTAGCGTTCTTGGAGTTCGGAGGAGCACAGCCCGTCGATAAGTTGGCGACGGGCTGCGGTTTGTTCTGGGGTTTGTTTGTCGGCTAAGTCGTTTTTGTAGCTGCGCCGGCCGAGCCATTTGCGAGCGACCAGAGCAGGATAAGCTTCGAGAGCGATCCGGTTATCTTCGGTGGGGTGACAGGGCAGGATGCTCAGCCCGGCACGTAGTAGTCGCGGTGCGCCTTTGAAAAACATTTTGCCGACGGGTACGCCGTGCAGCATCATCGGGCTAATGGCTTTGGCTTTGGCATCGGTCGCTCGCAGGTGATGTTTATCGCCGGCCTGGCGGGCCTGACGGTAGACGGTCAGTAAATCCTCGAATTCTTGCTGGCTCATCACGGCAATCTGCTCGATATATTCCGCCCAATTTGTAGGCCAGCCCATATTATCGATCAACTTTTGGGGTTGGCCGAAGGGGAAATCGAAGCCGGCGATCCATGGGCCTCGCCGCTTTAAGAAAACTTCAAATTCATTCAAACTGGCAATGTGGAGGAAATGGGTGGGGTGTAAAACAGCGCCTTCCAACTGACAACGTAAACAGGTAATCGGTTTACGCCGGCTGGGAGCGCTAGTGAAATCAAGCCCGTAGATATCCATACATGGTCCCTTTCAAAATAAACCTGGGAATTACGCACTTGAAGTTCATGGTCGAAATGTACATGTGAGTAGACTACCGCCGCTATTAGGCCGGGCCTATCGAGGCCGTATGTAAGGCCTAATGCGCTCTACTGATAACTGTTTAAGTGATTCGTACAAGTTATGAAAATGTTATTACGATGTTATAAGTGCATCACACTGCTACCAGATTACTCCGGCAGGGGAGAAAATTCGCTTTCCATGATCGGCCACAGAAACCCGACCACTCCAAAGCCAAATAAGATGCCCGTCACTAGCCGCAGCACTGAGTTGAGCGAGCCAAACATATCATCGGCGTAAAATTGCGGAGAGAAGGCGTTGAACGTGAGCCAGGCCGCCCAGTCGTTGGTTTGTCGAAATTGGAGACGTAGAGCATCGTTAATGAGGTGCGTCGTTCCGTCAAGGGCCATTGGTAGAATGAAGAGGAAGAAAAGCCACCAGGGCATACCCGGGATGCGGTAGCCCATCTCTCGCAGCACAGCGTACAGCAGGCCGAAGATAAAAATAGACATGTACATCCCCACCATTCGATCCGACCAGGCCACTTTCCAGCCCATATCGACCGTGCCGATAAATTGACGGCGCACTAGCTCGTTGCTGATCTCCGGCAGAGTCCGGCCCCAGGCTTCGGCAATTTGGGCCTGGGTATAGCTGAACTGCGGCCCAAAGAGAAACCATGAACGCTCTGGCAGTTGATGGCAGAAGAAACTATATATAAAGTAAACCGCGCGTCCCAACCAGGTGAGCCCCAGCGCCATAAAGATGGGCGCTAACCAGGGCAAGATGACAAAAATACCCCAGGCCGAATTGAACCCTAACAACCAGTGGTTTTCTAACCAGCGGTTGATTTTGCTCCCCATTGTTTTGGTTGAGGGGGCTGTCACCGGCGGGGTGATAATTTCCGGATTATTCATTACAAATCGTCCAATTATGAAAGCCAAGTGACAGTCACTTACTAGTAAGTGACTGTCACCTCTTGAAATGGGTCAATCCTAATCTAATGTGGTCGTACAGTGGATATCATAGCGGCAATAGGAGCGGATGTCAACAGGGGTAATTTGGTCAGAACCCTAAAGACGATCAGAGTCTATCGGGTCTTGCTATTTTTACCCGTTTCCTTCAGCACGTAGCGCCTCGAGGTCGGCATCGACCATGAGTCTGATCAGGCCGGGGAAATCGACCGACGGCTCCCAGCCTAATTTAGTATGGGCCTTAGTCGCATCGCCAATCAAGAGATCGACTTCCGCCGGGCGATAGAATTTCTCATCGATCACCACGTAATCCTCATAATTTAAGCCTAAATAACTAAAGGCCACTTCACATAACTCGCGCACCGAGTGCGTTTCGCCGGTAGAAACCACATAATCGTCCGGTTCATCCTGTTGTAGCATTAGCCACATAGCCCGCACGTAATCGCCGGCGTAGCCCCAATCGCGTTGCGCTTCCAGGTTGCCCAGCCGCAGTTCATCTTGTAGGCCCAGTTTGATCCGGGCAGCGGCGTGGGTCACTTTGTGCGTGACGAACTCTAATCCTCGGCGTGGCGACTCATGGTTAAAGAGAATACCGGAGCAGGCATACAAATTGTAACTTTCTCGATAGTTGACGGTAATCCAATGGCCGTAGACCTTGGC
>JAGRCC010000465.1:12894-15259 GCA_020433785.1 Anaerolineae bacterium | reverse complement strand
CGGCCCGCGATTGGATGATTTCCACTTCCGACGACGAGTTGATCCGCCGCCGCATCGGAGCAGATACTCCGCTGGAAGAAACGGTTGCGGCGCCCGCGCAACCTGAACCTAAACCGGCCGCGTCAGAGGACATTGAAGACGATAAAATGGTTGTTGAAGAAGACCTGCCGGACTGGCTGCGAGAAATCGATGATGAAGAACCGGACGCCATCGATGAAGCGCCGCTTACTGTAGCCGATGATACGGCCGTGTATGAAGAGGGCCTACCGGACTGGCTGCGGGAAATTGATGATGATGAAGAGGTAGAGTTAGAGGCCGAGTCATCCTTCACCGAAGTTTCGTCAGATGTGACGCTGGCGGCCAATGATGACTTGCCTGATTGGTTGAGCGGGTTTGAAGAAACGATGGAGTCGCCCCAACCGGCTGAAGCGGAAGTAAAGCCCGTGGACCTGGAAGACGACAAGATGGTCGTTGAAGAAGACCTGCCCGACTGGCTGCGCGAGGTTGAAGATCAGGCTGAAGAATTGGAACCCATTGAGACCTCGGCTGACGATGATGGCATGGTTATTGAAGATGATTTGCCTGATTGGCTTAGTGAATCGACGGATGAGGTTGATGAGTCAACCGAACTGACTCCCCAAGAGGCCAGTCTGGTGGACGAAGGTTTACCCGATTGGTTGAGTAATATCGAGGAAACTGACGATTTGTCGTTGGACCTTGATGCGCCGGTGGCAGCCTCTATCCTGGAAATTGCGTCCGATGACGAAGATTTGCCTGACTGGCTCAGAGACGTACAGGACGAGTCAGTTGAGGTTGAGACCAGAGCAGAAACGAAAACGGCAGCCCCGATCGAGGCAGAAGACGATCTGGATTTTGATGATGAAGATCTACCTGACTGGCTCAAAGAGGTACAATCTGATGCTGTTTCCGCTGAAGCTGCTCCCGTGGAACAACCTGCTGTCTCCTCCGTCGAGGCCGAAGCAATTGACCTGGATGATGACGATTTGCCCGATTGGCTGCGGGAAGTTGAAGAAGAGGAAGAAACGGCTAAGCCGCCTGTCGATATGCCGGTGACGGCCGCCGTTCAAGCCGATGAAGACGCGCTGCCGGATTGGCTAAAACAAGTGGGCGATGAAGAAGAACTTGAAGAGCCTAGCTTTACAGAAGATGATGATTTTGTCGTTGAGGACGAACTACCCGATTGGCTAACTGAATCGGATGAGGATGGGTTTGAGCCGTCCGAACCAAGCCCTGAAGAACCGGCCGAAATAGTGGTTGAGGACGAACTGCCCGACTGGCTGAGAGAAACCGACGAGCCGGCGTTAGAGGAATCGCTGACCGTGGAAGAGGTAGCTAACTTGCCCGTAGCCGAGGCGGTGGGTGAACCCCTGGCCGAGACGCCCGTAGTTGACGAAGAGTTGCCCGACTGGTTGCAGGCCGAGGTTGAGGATGAGGTTGAAGCGGAAGTGGAGGCGGAAGCTGAAGCAGAACCCGTCACCGCACCTGAACCTACTGTCGCCGTAAGCGAACCTGAACCCTCACCCACCGAGGAACCGTCCGAAGTGACTCAACCGGAATTGGAACCCATGCCGGTTGCGCAAACGCCGCCGCCGACCACTCGCTTTAGCAGCCCCGTGCCTGATTGGCTGAAAAAGCTGCGCGAGGGCGATCGTGAGGAACCGGCTGCACAGCCGGCCGCGGTCTCCGGGGTGGCGTCAATGGGGCTATCACAACCGGAGGCGCAAACAGCCAGTGCTGTTGGAGCCGCCTCAAGTGTGGATCAAGTTAGGCTCCAAAATTTGCCTCAGGATACGAACAAACGCCTTGAATTAGCTCGAGAAGCCAGAGATAAAGGGGAAATTCAAGACGCTATTCCTATTTATAGCAGTTTGGTTTCGGGCGGCGCGCATCTAAGCAGCATCATCGAGGATTTGCAGCAGAGTATTAAGGTGTATCCCACAAACCACAGACTTTACCAAGTTATGGGGGATGCGATGATGAAGGATGGGCGTTTGCAAAATGCCCTGGAGGCCTATCGACAAGCGCTTTCCAAGCTGTCCGGCTAAGAAAATACACTGTAAGGCCAAGGTCGGGTTTAATTCCCGGCCTTTTTGTTTCTAGAGAAATTTGTCATCTTTGGCAATCTGATTATGCTTTAAGCAATTATTTATGATTAGGAGAAAACAGTGGAAAAAACATTAATTATCATTAAACCTGATGGCGTGGAGCGGGGTCTTATCGGCCCCATTATTAGTCGATTTGAGCAGCGTGGTCTAAAATTTATTGGCTTGAAACTGATGCAGGTGTCAGATGAGTTGGCTCGCCAGCATTATGCTATTCACGAAGGTAAACCTTTTTTTGAACC
>JAGRCC010000465.1:0-12789 GCA_020433785.1 Anaerolineae bacterium | reverse complement strand
GCCGCGCCGGGGTCTATTCGCGGCGATTTCGGGATGATGGTGGGCCGCAATCTCGTCCACGGCTCGGACAGCGTTGAGAACGGCGAGATTGAAATTGCGCTCTGGTTTGATGAGTCGGAACTCACCGATTATGAACGTTCGTTAGAAGAGTGGATCTTAGAAAAGTGAGTGTAACAATGACTGCTAACAGCGAAACATCTCGCCCCTCAAGAAAAGGCCAGATTGCTGTCACAGGACAAGATGTTAATAGTATTCAGGCGCAAAATGTAACGGTTAGTCGAGCCAGCGCCGCGCACATTCAAGCTGAAAACGTGTATATCTCTCAAGCCGGGGCCGACCGGGTCGAAAGCCAAACCGTCGAGATTCGCCAGGGGGGCGTCCAAACCTTACAGGCTGACACCGTTACAATCCGGCAAGGAGGGGCCGCCCAGGTCAAAACCAACAGCCTGTCGGTGACCCAAGGCGGGGTGGTTTTAGCCGATACCGGCGACGCCACCCTGACTGCCTCGTCAGTTGGCGCTATTTTAAGCAGCGGCAATATCGTGCTGGACCAGAGTCAAACCCGGGCGCTGCTGACCCGGGGTGACGTCACTATGGATCAAAGCGCCAACGGTATCCTGCTAGCCAGAAGCGTAAAAACGGGCAATAACAGTGGGGTGGTGTTAATGATTGCCGGTAAAGTCGATGGGGATGTCAACGCTGTTTTTGGACCGGCGGCCAGCGCCGCATTCGGCGCGGCGTTTGCTGTGGTTTTTAGTTTAATCCTCTGGCTCAGACGACGCTTCTCATAAATCATTTTAGGAGTTCACATGCCAAAAAAACTCTTTTTTATGTTTGTCTGGCCATTCTTGTTTCGGCGAATAGCTGATAAAGCGGCCGGCATTCTGCAAGCCCGCCGCGATCGCCGGCTGTACGGTGATGACCTACCGGTGGAACCGGAATGTCCCCCCTGCCCTTCGGCTGAGGCCGGTCCACTAAACTCAACTCAGGCCGCATTGTTCACGTTCGCCGGCGTGTTATTGGGCGGCGTCCTAAGTGCGGTTACTTACTTCTTCGTGCGTCGCTCCAGTCCTCAACCTAACTAATTGTTGTTAGGCTAAGTTCCCTGATTTTGTAAGGAGGATTGCTTGTATATTGTCACCACACAACAAATGCAAGCTGCCGAAAAAGCGGCCGATGCCTCCGGCCTAAGTTATGATCAGATGATGGAGAATGCCGGTCGGTCGATAGCCCGGTGCATCGAGCGCTCTTTTGATCTTGAGGGAGCGCAGGTACTGGTCTTAGTCGGACCGGGCAACAACGGGGGCGATGGCCTGGTCATCGCTCGCTATCTGGATCAGGCCGGGCTTAAGGTGGCCGTCTATGTTTGGAAGCGGAATACCCAAAACGATCCCAATTGGGGGCGTCTTGACAGTACCACCGTAGAACGCATTATCGCCGATTCGCCATCGGCCGAAGCGGCGTTGGCTCAATGGCTGGCGGTATCAACGATTATCGTTGACGCTTTGTTAGGAACTGGCGTGTCGCGGCCGATTGAAGGTAGTCTGGCCGGATTGTTGGATCAAACCAAAGCCGTAGTCTCAACCCGACGAAGTAACGCGACCGACTCTGATCTGATCGAACCGGCTCAACCCACTACTGAGCGCTGCATCAGTCCGATGGTGGTCGCGGTCGATGTGCCGTCGGGGCTCAATAGTGATATGGGGGCCGTCGATTCTCATACTTTGCCGGCTGATTTAACCGTAACGTTGGCAGCGGTCAAGCGGGGGCATATTCTGTCGCCCGGTCCGGATGTTGTCGGCCGGCTGGTGGTTGGCGATATCGAGATCACGCCCGACTGTTATCCTAATGATGTGACCTTGGAGATGGCCACTGCTGCTAAAGTAACCCGAATGCTGCCACCTCGGCCGGTTAGCGCCCATAAAGGGACATTTGGCACCGCCTTAATTGTCGCCGGATCGATCGATTACACCGGGGCGGCCATCCTCTGTGGGCAGGCCGCGCTACGGGCCGGCACGGGTCTGGTTACCTTGGCGGTGCCGCAGCTTATCCACCCCATTGCGGCAGCGGCTATTCGCGAAGCCACTTACTGTCCGTTAGCTCATAATGATGGCTTTGTCGCGCCCACGGCGGTTCAGGCAGTGCAGAAAAAATCGTCTAAGGCCAGCGCTCTGCTTATCGGACCGGGCCTGGGCCACAATGACTCAACGGCTACCTTCCTGACCGATTTGTTAACCTTACCCGACTCGCTGCCGCCGCTGGTCCTCGACGCGGACGCGTTGAACATTTTGGCCCAAGAAAAAGAATGGTGGCGGCAGTTGCCGCCCGATGGGGTTCTAACCCCGCATCCCGGAGAAATAGCCCGCCTGATGGGCGTCACCACCCAGGAGGTTCAGGCTAACCGGCTGACGATAGCGGTGGAGATGGCCGCAAAGTGGCAGCAGATTGTGTTGCTAAAAGGGGCATATACGATTGTCGCCGCGCCGCATGGACGCACGATGGTCTTGCCTTTTGCCAATCCGGCGCTGGCTAAAGCCGGCTCTGGGGACGTGTTGGCCGGAACAATTGTGAGTTTGCGGGCGCAGGGGTTGCCGCCCTTTGAAGCGGCGGTGGCCGGAGCCTATTTGCATGGATTAGCCGGGGAGTGGGTCCGAAAAACGGTTGGAGCGACTTCGGCCACGGCCGGTGACCTGGTAGCTTGTTTGTCGGAAGCGACTCGCCAATTAACCGGCGATTGAATTCTAAGGAATATCGTGATTTTCCTACAGCGTGGAGAAACCCCCGGCTAGGATGTCCAAAAAATCCCCACCTGCTCGCCTGATTGTCAGTCAGGCGAGCGTAACCCCTTATTAATTATGGCCCCGGCTGAGCCGTTATAATCACCCAATAGTGCCGGTAAGGACTATCAGGGTCATAGGCGTAGCCAATCCCATATTCGATTTGATCCTTGTAAAAATCATTTAATCCCAATAAATGCTGGCGATGACCCGATGAGTCCATCCACTGTTGCCAGGTTGCAGCGGCGGTGCTGTTGCCGGCGGCAATCGACTCGATATAGTTGGCAGTAGGGTCGTTACCGTAAAAATCGGGTAGAATGTAGCCGGCTTGTTCAACCAGGTAATTCGGCCCGTACCCGTCCGGATTCACGTGGTCAAAATATTCACGTTCGGCCATATCCGCGGCTCGCGCATGGGCCACTTGGGCCAGAATGTCATTGCAGGTCAGCGAGGGACGTTGCTGCTGAGGGTCCTGAACCAATAACTGGGCGAGTTGACCTTCTTCGGCGGCTGTCAAACAGGGCGGATTAAAAATGGTGGGGAGATATATTTTGCTAGGCGATTCGTCAGCATAAACCAACGGGATGAACGTAGTAATATTGGTCAGTAACAGTAAGACATAAACAAACAAGATTTGGCTTAATTTTGTCATTGAGACCTCATATCGGAATTTTAGGCACTAGTAAAATCAATCGGCGCTGTCCTGGCCTCGAAACTTTCCAAAAAAAAAGGAGCGAGGACAACTGCCCTCGCCCCTTAAACCCTCTTCAATTATTTATTCTATCATATTAGACAGCTAAAGTCTAAAGCTTTAGCCGGCTTCATTGGCGGCCCCATCGCTGGTGCGATTCATGGCCTGACCGACGCTGTCTTTGCCTTTTTGTAAAGCTTCGGTTGCACTTTGTTTGCCTTTTTCAAGCGCCTCAGTCGCGCTCTGTTTGCCTTTTTCAAGGGCTTCAGCTGCGCTCACTTTACCTTTTTCTATGGCTTCCATACTTTTTGCCTGTAAAGCCGCAACCTGCTCTTGCGCTTTAAGCCCGGCTTCTGTCGCTCGACTGCGAACGGTCATCAGATTATCTTCGGCTAAATCTTTGTACTCCAGGCTTCTATCCCTTATTTGAGCCCGGGTTTCCTCACCGGATTGAGGGGCCAGCAGCAACGCTAAGGCCGCACCCACCAGGCCGCCGATTACCAATCCTGCGAAAAATGCCCCACCCTCGTTTTGACTTCCCATGATAGTCACTCCTTTTCTTTCACTACTACAAATACTTTTTTTTGGTGCCTTTTTAATTAAGTAGAGACGCGCCTCTTTCAGCCAGCCGTTAGTTGTTCATTCGTATCTCTATTTAATTGTTGAGACAATTCCTAACGCTTAAAAAGTGCCCGGAAAATAGCATTTAGGCCGGCGACCATACTGGCGGTGGAAATAACGGGTTGCACCGCCTTCTCGCTAATAAACGTAGCCGTACCACCAATGGTTGTGGTGGTTTGCTGGAGTTTATTCAACACCGGCCTTACCTCTCGATCTAATAGTTGAATTAAATCATTGACTTTGATGACTAAATAAGCCGTAATGACAATCAGGGCGATCAGCAACAAGATGATGACAAAAACACCAAGGCCCATAAAGATAATAAAAATATCCCGAAGAATGGCTGTGGCGACAGGGTGATAGAAAAGAAAAACCCCGATACCGATAAAAATTAATAAAATGACGACAGCAACAATGCTTCCAATAATGATTGGTCTTTTATCAACCGGCTCTACTGAAAGTTCCGGTCTGGGATTTTCCGTTTCCATTTGTGGCAATACGATTTCGTCAGACATTTAACCTATTCTTTTCTTAGAATACTTAGGATTAGGTTAGCATTTTAGCATATTATGATGTTCTGAGAAAATTAGGAAGATGCTACATAACGTGAGCCGCTCAGCCTAATTAGTCTGATTTAGGCCCAAATCGAACCACCAAATAGACCAATTCGACGCTCCAACTCCATCTGCTAAATTTTGAGCCATTGGATCAAAAACAGACTGGCCCAACTCATCACCGTCGCTTCAACCACGTGCAATGGGCCGACCAACCACATATTAAACCCCAACGCCATGCCCAGCCCCTGGCCGGCCCCAAAGCCAATAATGCCGGCTACCAGATAGATGAGAAAATCCCGCAGCGATTTTCCCCGCCACAAATGAAAAATCGTGCCGTATAGGCTTCCCAACAGCAGCCCCAGTAACACAAACGGCGGCATTAATCCGTCCCTACCCGGCCGCTTGCTCGATAGTGCCCCCGCCCAGGGCGATATCGTCTTGGTAAAAGACCACCGCCTGACCGGGGGTAATATCCCGGACCGGTTGTTCGAAGACCAGGCTGGCGCGCTGTTCGGCCAGCGGCGTCAGAGTGGCCTCTGTTTCTTTGGCTTTATAGCGAATTTTGGCCTTGATTTTGATTGGTTCCAGCGGCGGTTGACCACTAACGTAGGACACTTGCCGAGCTGTCAGGCGGCTCTGCCCTAAATCCGCCTGGGTGCCGACCACCAAACTGTTGGTTTGTACATTTTTTTCAACCACATACATTGGCTGCGGAGCCGACAAGCCCAGCCCTTTGCGCTGGCCGATGGTGTAAAAGGCCAGACCTTGGTGCTCACCGATTTGATTGCCCGTCATGTCCAGAATAGGGCCGCTTTGGACCACCTCCGGGGCGTTGCGCTGTAAGAACGAGCGATAATCGCCCGGCCCTAAGAAGCACAGATCCTGGCTGTCGGGCCGGTTGAAGACGGGCAGATTTTTATCTTGGGCAATCTGCCGGATGTCGCTCTTGCTGTGCTCGCCGACCGGGAAGAGCAGCCGGGCCAATCGATCTTGGGTCATGGTGTACAGCATATAGCTCTGATCTTTGGTTGGATCGAGCCCCCGCAGGAGTTGGTAGGTGCCATCGCTAGCCGTTCGCACCCGGGCGTAGTGGCCGGTCGCCAGGTAATCGCCGCCCAGACTCAGCGCTTCCTTGAGTAAACGGTCGAAACGAATATCGCGATTGCACACGATGCACGGATTAGGCGTGACGCCTCGTGCGTAACCATCGATAAAAAAATCGACCACGGTTGATTTAAACACTTGCTTATAATCGCGCACATAAAATGGAATGCCCAGGACATTGGCCACCCGTCGGGCATCGTTGACGGCGTCGGGCGTGCAGCAGCGATTGGCCGCCCCGCCCTGTTCGGCCCACAGGCGTAGCATCAAGCCCACCACCTCGTAGCCCTGCTCCACCAGTAGCGCCGCTGCCACCGAACTATCCACACCGCCGCTCATAGCCACGATGACTCGCTTTGAAGAATTACTGTTTCCGCTCATCTGTTTCACATCGTTTGTTAATTAAAAGACGGGCCGGAGCCCGTCCAATTGAGTCGACATTTTATCACAGCTAAAATGAACCGGCTAACTTATCATGGGATAGGCTGGATTGAGTTGTCGCACTTTTTCGATCACGCCCGGCAGTATCTCCAGCACTGCGTCGATATCCGCCTCACTGGTTTGGCGGCCGATGCTCAACCGCAGCGCGCTTAGGCCCAAATCGTGCGGGACACCCATCGCGATCAACACGTGGCTCGGCTCCGGATTGCCGGTGGTACAGGCGCTGCCGCTAGCGGCCTGAATACCGGCCAAATCCAGGTGCATCAAAATCGGATCGGCTTCGCAGCCACTGAAGACAAAGCTGGCGCTGTTCGGCAGCCGCCGGGTCGGATGGCCGGTGATCTGACTGCCGGGGATACGATTAAGGACGCCGTCAATTAGCTTGTCCCGCAGTTCGCTTTGGCGCGGATTTTCCGTATCGCGCTTGTGATCGACTAATTCCAACGCCTTAGCGATGCCGACAATATACGGTACATTTTCCGTACCCGGCCGGCGATTCATTTCGTGTCCGCCGCCGGTGAGAACCGGCAGTAATTTTGTCCCGCGCCGCACATACAAAATCCCGATGCCCTTGGGCGCATAAATTTTATGACCCGAAATCGCCAGCAGATCCAGATTTAACTGGTTGACGGATAATGATTCGTAGCCGGCGGCCTGCACGGCATCGGTGTGAAACGCGATGCCACGCGACCGGGCCAGCGCGCCAATGTCGGCGATCGGTTGCACCGTGCCGACTTCATTATTGGCATACATCACACTGATTAATGCGGTTTCAGGCCGGATAGCGGCAGCGATATCATTGGGATCGACCAACCCGTGCGAATCGACCGGAACCACCGTCTGCTCAAAGCCAAATTTCTCACAGAGCTGGTTAAAGGTGTGGCTCACCGCGTGATGTTCAATCGGCGTAGTGATCAGATGGTTACCTTCACCGAGTTGTTTTTTAGCCCAGGCCATCCCGCGAATAGCCAAGTTGTCGGCTTCGGTGCCGCAGGCGGTAAAGACAATTTCCTCCGGGTCGCAGCCTAACACCGCGGACACGCTGTGGCGGGCATCGTCGATGGCTTGGGCGCTGGCCCGAGCCTGGGTGTGCGCTCCCGACGCATTGCCGTAAATATCGGTAAAATAAGGCAGCATCGCTTCAACCACTTGTGGATCGGTGGGGGTTGAAGCCGCATAATCAAGATAAATTGACCGTTTTGTTGGCATGGGTAGTTGGCGTGAGCCCAAAGACCTTTCTAACATTTTACAACGTCGGTTATTCTAGCATGTCCCTACCGGGGCGTCAAACAAAATTTTAATATTCCTTTATAAGGAAGTTAGACAGTCTCTACAAAGACGACACCGAGAATGAAAGTATCTGACTACCGACTACCGACTACTAACTACCGATATCTGACTACTGTATTTTCAGAAGAAAATAAGTTATAGATCGCCTCATTTTGCACCGATGCACTCGACAGGGTAAAATAGTAAAATGCTGTTTTCAGATTGTTAAACAGCCTATACACCATTAATCCTGACCGAATCAATCAATGCAATTACCCGTAGTTTTCAACGATCGCTATCAACTGTTCAAAAAAATTGGGGAAGGTGGCCTGGCTGAAGTTTACCAGGCCCAAGACATGTCACTTGGCCGGTCGGTAGCGGTCAAGGTTCTGCGTGTCCAGTATACCCGAGACCCCGCCTTTTTAGTCAATTTCCACCGCGAGGCCCAAAGCGCCGCCAAATTAAGCAACCCGTATATCGTGGCTGTTTACGATTTTGGCCAGTTCAATAATCGTCCCTATATTGTCATGGAATGGGTGCCCGGCTTCGACCTGCGGACCATTCTCAATAATCAGGGCAAAATCCCTGTTGAGCAGGCCGTTGAGTTTACCATTCAAGTTTGTTCGGCAGTCGGCACAGCTCACCGGGCGGGGTTGGTGCACGGCGATCTGAAACCCGGCAATATTTTGATTACCCCTAACAAGCAAGCCAAAGTGGCCGATTTCGGTCTGGCTCGCGCCTTGGGCGAAAGCGCGATGGATGAGGGCGAAGTGGTCTGGGGCACCCCGGCCTATTTTGCCCCGGAGCAAGCGTCCGGCGACCGCGTGCTGCCGGCTACCGATGTCTACGCCATTGGCATTATTTTGTATGAAATGTTGAGCGGCCGGGTGCCGTTTGTGGGCGTTGACGATCAAGATGTGGCTCGTAAGCAAATTTATGAAGCCCACATTCCAGTCGATAAACTGGATCGCCAGATTCCCGAACCCCTGGCTCGAATTGTTGACGCGGCTATGGCCAAAAATCCCAATGAACGATTTCTGACCGCCGATCATCTGCGTGAAGCGTTGATCATGTTTCAGCAGGGCAATCTGATGGGTGGTTCGTCAATGCCAATCTCGTCCGTAGTGGGGTCGCCGGTACAGGGTGGCGCGGCTGCGGGTCGCCGACCATCGGGCGGTCAGGCCAAATCGGCGGGATTGGGCCTGGATTTTATAATGATTCTATTGGGCCTGATCGCTATTGTCGCGGTTTTGGGGCTGGTTCCGTTGTTTGTCGCGATTTATAACGCCTATCAACCCGGTTCCAGTTCATCGGCGGCGCCTGATTTACCGGCCGGACAAGTCCGTATGCCGGATGTGGTCGGCCTGGAAGAGGCTTCGGCCCGGCCGGCGCTGGAGAATATGGGGCTGATAATGGAAGTTAACGGCGAAGAACCCCATCCGACCTGGCCGGCCTTTACCATCATCCGGCAGTCGATTCAACCGGGAGCCGCCGTCGCCGAAGGGTCGGTGGTCAACGTGACGCTTAGCCAGGGACCGCCGCTCATTGAAGTGCCCGACGTGCGCAACCTGGGTTTTGATCAGGCCGACCAGCAGCTTCAATCCTTAGACCTGGTGGTTCAGAAATATGAAGATTGGAGCACGGAAACGCCAGGATCGGTGGTCTTGCAAGACCCGCCGCCCGGCTCGCTGGTGGCTAACCGCACGTTGGTCACGTTGGTGGTTAGCAGCGGAGCTAGAAGCCCGGTGGGAGCGAATTTGGGCGGCCAAATTGCCCTCGACGCGTACGAACTGCCCCGGTTGCAATATCGACCCGGTGAGGCCGTGACGATCACCTTTTTCTGGCGAGCCATAACCCCGCCGACCGATGACTATAATTTATTCATTCATTTGACTACCCCCCAGGGCGGCATTGTTTCTGAAATCGATACGCGCCCCCAGAACGGCTCTGCTCTTGTTTCAAGTTGGCAAGTTGGCCAGGTTATCATTGATCCCTACCAACTACCTATTCCAGACACTACCGCTGCGGGCGATTACGAAATCCGCGTTGGCTTCTATAACCCCTCGACCAATACGCGGCTGCCCATTTCAGACCCGGGTCGAGCCGAGGCCGATGATTTAGGCTCCCTTGTTTTGCGAACCATTCAAGTTGTACGATAAAAAAGCTCGATTTTGGCTGCGTTGTAATGTCTAAATAGGCCAGAATCGATAGTTTGTTAAGGAAAAGTTGGAAATCTTAACCTCTTCTTAAAATTTGGTTGGCGATTCTGCTTTGTTTTTGGTATAATGACAGAGCATTTCGTTTTTTTGTGGAGGAACATGTGAATTCAGGACTTTTTAAGAACAGCATCGTATACCTGCTCATCCTACTGGCTGTGGCTGCTCTCATTTTTAGCATCTTTTCAAGCCCGCGAGACAGCAATGAATTAGATATTACCACAGTAGCCGAGCAGATTAAATTAGGACAAGTGGAAAGAATTAGCGTCAACAATGAGGATGTGACGGTTGAATATAAACAACCCAACGCCAATGACGCTAGGTCGCGCAAGGAAAATGGGGTCAGCATTTTTACCACATTTGAGAAATTGGGCGTTACCAATGAAGAACTGAGCCAGGTCAATATTGAAATCATCCCGCCCGGCGTCTGGAGCGATTGGGGAACACTCGCCATCACCATTCTGCCGCTCCTGATCTTTGGAGGGCTGCTGTTTTTCATGGTACGTCAAGCGCAAGGCTCCAATAACCAAGCCTTAAGTTTTGGTAAGAGCAAGGCGCGGATGTTCACCGGCGACAAACCAACGGTCACCTTTGACGATGTCGCCGGCGCGAATGAAGCCAAACAAGAGTTAACCGAAGTCGTTGAATTTTTACGCGAGCCGGAGAAATTTATCTCGCTGGGAGCACGTATTCCGAAAGGGGTGCTGATGGTTGGCCCGCCCGGTTGCGGGAAAACGCTGCTGGCTAAAGCCGTTTCCGGCGAAGCAGGGGTGCCCTTCTTTAGCATCTCCGGCTCCGAATTTGTGGAGATGTTTGTCGGGGTTGGGGCCAGCCGTGTTCGTGATTTGTTCGACCAGGCCAAACGCAACAGCCCCTGTATCATCTTTGTCGATGAGATCGACGCCGTTGGGCGGCATCGCGGCGCTGGCCTGGGAGGCAGCCACGATGAGCGTGAGCAAACCCTCAACCAAATTTTGGTGGAGATGGACGGGTTTGAAACCGATACCAACGTCATCGTCATCGCCGCCACCAACCGACCCGATATTTTGGACCCGGCCCTACTGCGCCCCGGCCGTTTTGACCGGCGTGTTATTCTGGATCGACCGGACTGGCAGGGCCGCAAGAAAATTTTGGAAGTTCACGCTAAAGGCAAACCCATGGCCAGCGATGTCAATCTGGAAGCGTTGGGCAAAGCCACCATCGGCTTTTCCGGGGCAGACCTGGAAAACGTGGTTAACGAGGGCGCGATTCTAGCCGCTCGCCGCAACCAGAAGCAAGTCACCATGCTCGACCTCGAGCAGGCCATTGAAAAAGTTCGTCTGGGGCCGGAACGCCGCAGCCGCATTATTAGCGAAGAAGAAAAAGATATTGTCGCCTATCACGAAGCCGGCCACGCTTTGGTCGCTTATATGATCCCGGAGGCAGATCCGGTCCACAAAGTCAGTATTGTTGCCCGAGGCGGCGCCGGCGGCTTCACCTTATTCCTGCCGTCTGATGACCGCACGCTGATTAGCGAGTCGGCTTTTAAGGCTCGGTTAGCCGTAGGTTTAGGCGGTCGAGCGGCGGAGGAAATTATGTTTACCTCGGTCACGACCGGGGCCAGTGGCGACCTGGAACACATCACCCGCATGGCCAGAGCGATGGTCACCCAATATGGGATGAGCAAAAAACTGGGGCCGTTGACCTTCGGCGATAAAGAAGAGTTGGTTTTCCTGGGCCGGCAGTTAAGCGAGCAGCGTAACTACAGCGAAGAAGTGGCCGAACAGATCGACTTTGAAGTTCGCCGGCTGGTTGATGAAGCCCACGAGCGCGCCCTGCAAATTTTGAATGATTATCTGGACACCATGAGGCTGATTGCCGAACGTTTGAAAGAAGACGAAAATCTGGATGCAACCGATTTTAAGGCGCTGGTTGACCAAAGTTTAGCCTCGTTATCCTCATCTTCTGATGAAGGTAGCCATCCTGTTTCGTCTGAGGAAGAAGAAAAAGTGGAAAAAAGGGGTAAATCGCCAGAGTCGTCATCGTCTGAAGACTCACCGCCTAAACGATTGCCGCCTTCAGCCGCACCATTACCGGCTTAAATTGCCGGATAGTTTGATAATAAAAGCGACGTCAATCACGTCGCTTTTTTATTTCGGAATCATTAAAACGTTTAGGCCAAGATATGGCGGAGATTAATCATGGGTAACGTAAGCCAGTCAAGGCATCGCCAACCGTTCGAAACGGCAGGAGGTCAAATAAACCTTATATTAGCTCACACCTTTCAGAATTTGTCTCTGAAAATTAGATTTTGTTCGTACAAATCGCGATTTGTCTCTGAGAATTGGAAGTATTAAGTGCGCGTTGGAATTTGTCTCTGAAAATTGGAAGTATTAAGTGCGCGTTGGAAAAATTGGGTGAACGTTGGAATTTTTCCGGCCAAAGGAGTTTTGTTACCCGTCCGACGTTGCTTCTGTGTATTTTTGCAACCATCTGGCTAGCTCAAAATCTCACCGACGTCCCGGTACAATTTAAAGATATTTGTTTTTATAGTAAAGAGAGAACATTGTGAACCAACCGGAGCAATCAAGCAAGCTTTGTTATTCCCTAATCGGAGCAACAAAGCTTGCTTTGTCAATCCCCGATTAATGGTTGATTTTCAAAAGCTATCACTACAAACCATAGCTGGTAGTGACCACTCTAGCGGTTTGTCCCGGCAGCGGCCTTGGCTAAGATAGCCCGCCACCGGTCAGGGATACGAGCCACGACGTTTTGGGTATCGAGACAAATGTGTTTAGAATAACCCGTGGCCAGGATAGCTCCATTGGCCGCATCGAGCACTTCGTAGCTAAACTGCACCTGACGGCTGTGCACCGTATCGATCCAGCAGCGAATGGTGACTCGCTGATCGTAGCGCGCCGCTTTTTGAAAGCGAATGTGCAGCTCCGAGACGGCCAGGCGCAGGCCGTTGGCCTCAAACTCGGCGTAGGAACTGCCGTTCACGCGCATCCACTCGCTGCGGCCTTCTTCTAACCAGACAGCGTAGGAGGAGTGATGGACAATGCCCATCTGATCGGTTTCAGCATAGCGCACGTGGAATGTCGTCTCGACAACTTTTTGGGGATTCATAAATTTGG
>JAGRCC010000464.1 GCA_020433785.1 Anaerolineae bacterium | reverse complement strand
GCCGGTGCTGGGGTTGATCTTTCTGAAATACGCCGACGATAAGGTTCGCCAAGTAGCCACCCGGCTCGAGGGCGCGGCGGGCGGTTCGTCTCGACGGCGACGAGCGCCGGGGCCGACCAACTACCGGGCCGAGGGGCCCGCTTTGCCCATCTGCTGGCGCTGCCGTACGGGCGACCCGGCGGGTCGCCCGTACGTGGACGCCATCCAAAACCATAATTTAGGACGAAACCATGACCAAGCGTAACCGCCGTTCAATCCGGCTAAAAGATTACGACTACAGCCAACCCGGCTCCTACTTTGTAACGATTTGTACTAAGGACAAACTGCCGTGGTTAGGTGAGGTTATTAATGGGCAGATGCAACTATCTGCTGCTGGACAAATTGTGGCGGATGAATGGCACAAAACGGACGAAATCCGCGCGAACGTGACGATAGATGAGTGGGTCATTATGCCCAATCATTTACATGGAATTATTGAAATTACCTATTCCCCCGTAGGGGCGTTTCGGCGAAACGCCCCTACCCATCGAAACGCCCCTGCACCGGCAACCCACCAACCCACCGATGTGGACATGCCACGGCAGGTAGTTGTAGGGGCGACCCGCTGGGTCGCCCCTACAACGATGGGATTACAAGCCAATTCATTGGGCGCGATTATTGGCCAAATCAAATCAATTTGTACCAAACGCATCCGCCGGGCGGGAATGCCCGATTTTGCCTGGCAGCGCAATTATTACGAACATATCATCCGTAGCGAGCGGGCGCTGCATGCCATACGACAGTATATTCAACAAAACCCGCTTCGCTGGCAGCTTGATCGCTACAACCCCGCCGCAACGGGGCGCGATCCGCAAGCGGTTGAATTGTGGCAGTTGTTGCAGGAACCGTCAGGGGGAATTACTGATGACTCGGCCTAACGTTTGCACTGACGTCGTAGTAGGGACGTTCCGGCGGGACGACCCTACTACGACGACCAATGCCGAAGTCCACGATTTGGCGGAGCCGGCCGGCGAACCGAACTGTCTCTTGATGATGGCGAGATATAGGGTAGCCGCAACAACGAAGCAGAAAATATTGAGGCTTAAATGGTCGAACATACGCCAGAAGAAATCAAGGTCCTTTATAATGAAGTGTGCCGGGCACACGAAGGTATTACCGATTTTCGGGCCAAGCTGTTAGGCTTTCTGCCGCTCGCGTCCGGGGCCGCCATTTATTTACTGGTCAGCAATGACACCTTCATTCAGCGCGGCAACATGGTCCATTTGATTCCGGTTGGCCTCTTTGGCATCCTCATTACCGTGGGCCTGTTTTTTTATGAGCTACGGGGTATCCATAAATGCCGAGGGTTAAACGCGTGTGCGGCAATGTTGGAGCGGCGGCTACTGCCCGGCGATAATTTATGGCAGTATGGCGCTTTTAGCTTTCGGCAAAGTTCTCTGTGGGGTTACGTGGGGGCTACTGGAGCCGCGTTGATTATTTATCCAACGGTTATCGGAGCCTGGGCTTATCTGACGGCGCTGGGCATCAGTCGGGGACGACCTCTTGGCCCGCTAATTACGGCGCTGCTCGTGCTCGCTGCGGCATTTGGTTTGGGTAAGTATATTGACAATCGTCACAAACGGATGCTTCAGGCCAAGTTGGCGATGGTCGCGCAGGAGGGAGGTATCATTAAGAAATAGAGCGTTAGCGATTGGAGATGGCGAATGAGAAAGTTACACTGGGTTGAGGCCATTGGTTTAATTTCAACAAGCCTGTTTGTGCTGCTGGGCCTGTTTATTATTTGGTTAACCGGCCAATCGACCCAATTGTCTTGCGTACGCCTCACACCGTCGAAAGCCAACTGCCTGCTCGAACGTCAGTTTCTGGGGGTCATTCCGGCCGGGCAGCGAGACATCGCCAACGTGTCCGGGGTTGAACTTCAGGAAGATTGTTTCGACGGCTGCACCTATTGGGTTGAACTGCTGACCGACGAGGAGCGAGTCAGCCTCACCCGCTTTGCCACCTACAGCCGGCGGCGCGCCAAGCTGGACGAGCAGGCCCTGGCTCAATTTCTGGCTGATCACTCTGTGACCACCTTTCAGCACACCAGCCAGCCGGAGTGGATCGGCTTGGGGGCCGGTCTTTTCCTGGTGGTCTTTGGCGGCGGACTGTTGTGGTGGTTAGGCAGGCGTCGTTAATATCTTAAAAAATCGATTGTCAGTAGACCGCAAGGCACTCTAGCCGATAATCTTCGCCAACTGCTTCTTGAAACTTTTCCACACGGATGCCTTTTCTTCCATGGTAGCCTGCTGGGCTAACTGCTCTTGCTCCCACTTGCGCAGGCGATCTTTATGCTGTTCTTTACTCACCGCAATAAAGCTTTCCGGGTTAAACATAGGTTCCTCCATTCCTACTTAAAACGTATTTACGCTCAGTTTAACCGCTCACCATCCCCTAACCGTCGCAAAAAGCGTCGCACTATACTGAAAACAGAATGAAAACGAAACTTTCGGACCTGTCATTCCCGCATGCTTCCCCG
>JAGRCC010000463.1 GCA_020433785.1 Anaerolineae bacterium | reverse complement strand
GTCAGGCCGGCCACGCTGGCGATGACAATTGTCAACCGGTCGATCTGTTTTTGCAGGGGCGTCTTGTCGACCTCGGTTTTATTGAGCAAATCGGCGATGTGGCCCATCTCGGTGGCCATACCGGTTGCGGTTACGATCATTTCACCCCGACCGCGAGTGACCGAGGTGTTCATGTATGCCATACAATGGCGGTCGCCCAGAGGGGCCTCGGGGCTATCAATGGTATCGGTGTCCTTGGGTGAGGCGACACTCTCGCCGGTTAGCGCGGCTTCCTCGATCTCCAGGGTAGCCGCCACAAGCAGGCGGCCGTCGGCCGGTACGCGGTTGCCGGCTTCCATCAACACAATATCGCCCGGTACGATCTGCTCGGCCTCCACCTCGATTGCCTGGCCATCGCGACGCACGCGGGCGATGTTCTTCATCATCTTGGCCAGCGCGGCCAGGCTGGCCTCGGCCTTGGATTCCTGGTTTAGGCCCATGACCGCATTGAGAACGGTTAACCCCAACAGCACCAGCGTCGTGCCCCATTGGCCGGTGAAGATCTGGTTGATAATGGCCGCGCCCACCAGGATGATCTGCATGAAGTCCTGGTATTGACGCAGAAAGGCCTGCCAGCCCGGCTCCTTCTGCTTGCCGGCCAGTTGGTTGGCCCCATACTGCTGCACCCGTTGAGCGGCTTCGGTGCTGCTCAATCCCTGCGCCGGGTTGACGTCCAGTTGTTGAGCCGCCGCCTCAATGCTGAGGGTATGCCAGTTCGTCGCTGGCGTGGTTTGGTTTGGCATTTTTTTTCTCCTTATTACTTAAAGTCGGTCAAATCCATCCGTTGTGCCCGGCAGATTGGCAATAATTAGAACTAGGGCGTTGACCAGGTGGGAAGCTTGTCCCTTAGACCTATGCCCCCGTTTTACTTCAATTGATCCGCTTAATTGACGGCGGTTGCCACGAGCCATCAAGCACAGCCTCTCCCGGCTGGTACATACGCAAGGTGGGGCGAAAATCGCCGACCGAGGTGGGTAGCCAGTTCGATTCCTGATCCGGTTCGGGGGAGTCGTGCTGCAGATAGAGGTCCAGCGAGCCGTCATTGTTATACTGAAGGCCGGGCGTACGGTCGCCGATGGCATAACGGTTGATGGGGTTAGCAACCAGGTAAAAATGATTTCGATACATTCTACCGATAGTAAAGGCAGGCCCAGCCCATATAGCCCATTGAGTACACCAAACAAAGCTGCCTGATCGACCATGTAACCGGTCAACACCGACAGCGGTGCCCCGTCCACGGCCCACGTATAGTTAATATTCATACTCCCAAAAGACTCAGCCCAGCTTCTATTCAGACGACCGCAAATTGTAATGCGGTACACTGCCGGAGTACCCAATGTTATTGGACACACAGTTTTTCTACCTACGGCCTATTTTGTTTCATTAATACAGCAGCCCTATTTTAGAATGAAGACCGAATAGCATTTCAGGGCTCCAATCTTTCACACGAAGGCCAACGTTACTTTTATAGCAGCGTAGTCGAAGTTATCAGGACACGCTACATTAGAAACTAAAAGGCATGAAACGGATTGAGAGGTTATTGGTTCTTATTGTAGCAAGGTGATGCGCCTTAATACCACCATACCTGATAAAGCGTAAATCAGCATCCTTCTAAAAGGTGCAAAAAGGGGGTACATTATTTATGGGAAAGTAGGCCAAGTTCGTGGGCACGGATAACAGCCTGACGGCGATTACGGACGCCTAGCTTGCCGAAAATGTTGCTGGCATGTCTCTTCACGGTTACGGATGAAATATAGAGATGATCAGCAATCTCTTGGTTTGATAGCCGTTGGGCCAACAGCTCCAAAACATCCATTTCGCGATGGGTCAAAGGTTCAATGAGGGGGTAGGCGTTGTTATCTGAAGCAGGCAGAGTGAGCTGTGGTTGTTCCTGTTCAAATGCATCCAGGAGTCGCCGAATATATTTTTGCCGGCCGCTGTGTTGGCTGTTTATTCTGGCCAACAGCCGAGCCAGCGGCGGTCCCAAATCCACAAAAAGGCGAATGAAGCCACCGGGCTGCGCCAGAGCCAGAGCCTGATCCAACAATTCTACGGCGGTCCGGGATTGGCCTTGGGTCTCATTCAACAGGGCTTGCAGTGCCAGCGCCTCAATTAAAAAGCGGGTGTTATGGGTGGTCTCAACGAATTCTTTGGCTTTTTCCAAAAGATCGGCCGCTTGTTGGCGAGCGGCTGGCGTATCTTGTGCCAACCAAATTTTGACCAGCGTTAAATGGGGCCAGAAGAACCCATAGATCATGGTGAAAGGCGGAATCGGGTCTAGATAAGCCGCCCACTGGCTAGCCGCGACAACTTGCCCTTGCTGTAGGGAGATTTCCGCCTGGAACGCTTGAATAAGCGCCATCAAGATGGTGTTGCCGGTTTCCAGGAAAAATGCGGTAGCCGATTCAAGCACCATCCTGGCTTCGTTGGGCTGGCCCCGAACCTGATGTGTTAGGGCCAGGCCGCAAGCGCTGTAGCTATAGCAATCACCGTAGGCCAGATACGGCTGCTGCACTACAGCGGCAAAATGCCGTTCTGCAGCGGTTAGATCGTTTTGCTGGTAATAGGCCAGCCCCAGGTAAAAATGGCCCCAATTTAGAATGTATGGCGAGCCGGCCTCTTGACTAAGCTTGATAGATTGTTTGGCGGCTTGGGCCATCTCTTGCAGGTCGGTGACCATCCAGTGGACAAAACAAACCGTCACCACCAGAGAGGCCTTAAAATGGTTACTCTGTATTTCTTCCTCTTCAAAACCACCGTATATGGCAGCATAGGCTTGGTTTGTATCGCCCATCATCTGCAGTCCAAGAGCCAGACACAGACGGGCCAGGATGCGCACAATCCATAACTCGCGGCGGGTCTGTTCGACAGCGCGCCGGGCGTGGGCCACTGCGCTTTTTGGATCAACCGCGAGTATATACAAAAGGCTGTGTAGGGTGCTTATCTCACCCTGCAGGTAGTTAATTTCCTCTGACGTCAAAGTTGACTGGTCCAGGGCGGTTTCAAGCTGCTGCAAGGCTGCGGGTAGTTCCGGGTATTTAGACCGATGATAAAGAAGCCAGGTTTTTAACATGAGTAAGTTCGGATATTGATCCAGAATGTCGGGCGAGAATTGATGCAGCCGTTGTTCCAAAAGTGGCCATTGGGTTTGGTTCAACAAGGCATATCGCTGCCGGGCCACCAGCCGGGCGGCGGCGGCGGTATCGTTTACGGCAAAATAGTGGCGCAACGCTTCTTCAGCAAAATCGTTTTGATCCAGCCAAGCGCCGGCGGCGGTTTGGAGAGCGGCTTGCTGCGCCGGGGATGTTTCTGCCTTCAGCTTGTGCCACAACAACTCCTTAAACAGATGATGATAGCGAAACCATTCACCATGGTGATCCAAGGACACGATGAAGAGATTATCACGGGCCAACTGCGCCAGGATTTCCCGACTGGCCGGCTGTTCGTGATCATCAGAGCGGGGTATTGTTTCTAACAAGGCATCACATAGCGGCGCACAGAATCGATCCAGAATAGCCGTACTTAGCAAAAACGTTTGGATCCGTTGCGGTTGGTGAGACAAGACCTCATCGATTAGATATTCCATGATGTAACGATGAGTCCCGTGAAATGTTTCTATGAAATCGGCCCGATCGTCCTGAGCACGTAACGCCAAACATGCCAGGCGCAAGCCAACAGCCCAGCCCTCGGTGCGTTTGACCAATACCGACACCGTTTCCGGAGAAACCTCGACCCCCAGAGACAGCTTCAAATAAGTCTGAATCTCTGCGTGAGTAAAACGCAAGTTGGCCAGGCGAACTTCGGTCATCCTTTGTGTTGCCCGCAGTCGAGACACGGAAAACGGCAGATCCTGTCGAGAAATGATAACCAAGTGTAAAGAAGGCGGCGCGTGTTGGAGCAGCATCGAGACAAAATCATGAATATCTCGGTTAGTCAGTAGATGATAATCGTCCAAAATCAGTAGAAATTCTTTGGACAGATCGGTGATCTCATTAATCAAAGTGGAGGTTAGATAATCCGGCGATGGCGTGTGGGGCGCAGCGAGTAGATTCTGTGATGTAGAGCACCCTTTGGGGAAAAGGGTCTGGATGGCAGCAATGAAGTAGTTAAGAAAAACTATCAGATTGTTATCATTGTCATCTAGCGACAGCCAGGCCGCCGGACATGCGGCTGTACCCGACCCTCGATCCAACCACTGGCTCACCAGCGTTGTTTTGCCAAAACCTGCTGGCGCGGAAACGAGCAGAAAAAGCCGATTGTGCTGGGAGTCCAGCAGTTCCATTAGGCTTGTTCGTTCTACTAAATCGGTATGGATTTGAGGCCGATAAAGCTTGGTTTGGATGAGGGGCGATGGTTCAAAAACGTGACCCATTGAACTTTTACCAAATCAGCCTTAAAAAGGCTGGGTTTATAAGCTAAGATTGACAGAGAATGGATCTGGTACGGTCTCAATATAGTTCATTATACGCTTGTCCACATGAACAGGCGGTGAAAGAGATGATAAAGTGTACGCTTTAGGGATTTGTGGCATTAAGATGGTGGCATCCTCAGCGTATTATAGGTGATTACATCAAATGTTCAAATATTTAAGGCGTATGGTCTTGCCTGCATCTTCTCATCCTAATGAGCCTCTTCTGAAAATAGATGCTGTAGGGCAAACTTAAGTTTGCCCTACAGCATTTTCATTGTCGATGTCGTCTCAGTTAAGACTGCCACACTCTTCTGAAAATAGCCCTCACCCCAACCGCACTCCAAATTTGGGAGAGAGGAGTCGTGTTAGCGACGGGGTGAGGGTGTGATAAATTTTCATTGGCGTTGCGATACCGCAACTAAGGCAGCTGTGCTTCGGCCAGTTGGGCATGCATCTCGGTATCATATTGCTCGGCCCCCAACCCTACGAGCAGGTGGAAGGTGCCGTTCGTTCGCATAACGCCGCGCGCGCCTCCGGCTCGCAATCCCTTTTCGTCGGCCAGGTCGCCATTGTTGAGCGTCACCCGCAGCCGCGTCTGCGCAACGGCCGACACATCTTTGATGTTCGCAACCCCGCCCAACGCCTCGATGAAGTTGTGGGCTTTATCGGCGACCTCTTTATCGGAGAGCGTCGGGATGAGAATCGGCGTTGGTGGTACGACCGGTGCAGGAGACGGTGCTGCCGCCGCGGTCTCAAGGTCTGCTTCAGGGCCGGCCACGGCCAGATAATCGTCCATAGCCGCTCTCATCCGTTCGGCATCCGGACCGAAGACCGCCTGAACGCCGCTGCCGGCTACAATGACGCCCACCGCACCCATCGCCTTGAGTTCGGCCTGATTGACTCGACCTGAGTCCTTAACCCCGATGCGCAGCCGGGTAATGCAGTTGTCGACGTTGGTTAGATTGTTACGCCCGCCAAAGGCTAATACCAGCCGATGACCCAAAGCGTGCTCTGTACTGACCTCGGCCGGTATCGGTACGCCCGCCGGACTGATTTCCTCTTCCTCCTCCCGGCCGGGTGTTTTTAGATCGCGCCAGCGGATGATGAAGTAAAAGATACCAAAATAGAGAAGAAAATAAACCAGGCCAACACCCACCGCCATTAGTTGGTTAGTACCCAAGAAGTAAAAGAGAAGATAATCAATCAGCCCATGCGAGAAGCTGAAACAGAGTTTGGTACCCAACACGTTGAGAATGGTAAAGCCTAAGCCGGCTAAGATGGCGTGAACACCGTACAGCAGGGGGGCCACAAAGAGAAAGGCAAACTCCAGCGGCTCGGTGATGCCGGTCAGGAAGCTTGTCAAAGCGCCGGAGACCATAATGCTACCCACGGCTACTTTGCGAGAGGGTTTGGCCGTCATATAAATCGCCGCTGCCGCTCCGACCAAACCAAACATTTTGAACACATAGCCCCCGGCCAGATTGCCGGCCGTGGGGTCGCCGGCAAAACAGCGATTGATCTCACCACGCACAATTTCGCCCGACTGAGTGGTATATTGACCGACTTCAAAGAACCAGGGGGCGTTCCAGATGTGATGCAGGCCAAAGGGCAGCAAGGCCCGCTCAACCACGCCGTAGATGAATAAGGCCAACGGCTGAGACTGGCCGGTGGAGGCCCATTCTGAAAATGTGTTAATCGCTGACCCGACGGGGGTCCAGACAAAGGCCAGGATGAAGCCGGTCGCCATCGCCGCAAACGCGGTGACAATCGGTACAAAGCGCTTGCCGGCGAAAAACCCCAAGTAGGTGGGCAGTTGGATCTTGTAGAAGCGGTTGAAGAGTAGCGCGGCAACAATGCCGATGATGATACCGCCAAAAACGCCGGTGTCGATCGTCTCGAAACCGAGCACGGTGCGGGTTTCTAAATCAAAAATTCGGGCGATGGCGCCCATTGACCCTAGCAATACCACAAAGCCGACCGTCGCCGCCAGAGCCGCAACCCCATCATTTTTGGTAAAAGCGATGACGACACCGATGGCAAACAAGAGCGGGAGTGCCCCAAAAACAGCATCCCCGGCGGACCCCATCAGTTGCAATACAAAGAGAATCAATTCGTTCTGGATATTAATCGCGCCTCGCTCGACGCCTTGTAATATCCCATTGCCGACGCCGAGTAAAATACCGGCAGCCGGTAAGACGGCAATCGGTATCATTAAGGCGCGGCCCAATTTTTGGAGCCAGTTAAACAGATTATCCCACATGATTTTATCCCTCCACAGTACAATCAAGCCATTGCTAATTCATCGGTATACAGCGCCCTAACCTCGGCGGCAGTACCGAAACTCAGTGCTTTTTGAGCCAGCGCTTGACACTCAATCAAGCTCAGCCGGCGAACCAAAGCCTTGATCGAGGGGATGGCCGGCACGCTGACGCTGAGTTCTTTGACTCCCAAACCGATCAATAGAGGCACAGCCTGAGGATCGCTGGCAATGCCGCCGCACACCCCCACCCACTTGCCATGGGTTTTGGCCCCTTTGACGGTATGGGCAATGAGTTGTAAAACGGCCGGGTTCAAGCCATCGACTTGCGGAGCTAGCTTTGGGTGACCCCGATCCATTGCTAGTGTATATTGGGTCAGGTCGTTGGTGCCAATCGAGAAGAAATCGGCCTCCCGGGCAAACTGCTCGGCCATGATGGCCGCAGCCGGAACTTCCACCATAATTCCCACCGGAATCGGGGCGATAGCCAGTTTCTTACGCTCTTCCTCAAACATGCCTTTGGCCGCCTGCCACTCGTTTAGCGTGGCAATCATGGGAAACATCACCAGCAATTTGCCGGCATTGGATGCCCGCAAGATGGCCCGTAGCTGGGTACGTAGAATTTCGGGGCGATCCAATCCGATCCGCACCCCCCGCTCGCCGAGGAAGGGGTTTGCTTCGGGCGGGATGGGCAAGTAGGGTAAAGGTTTGTCGCCGCCGACATCCAGTGTGCGAATAACGAGCGGTTTGTTCGGTCCCAAGGCCTTGAGGATGGCGCTGTACTGTTCCGTTTGTTCATCCTCGCTGGGCGCGCTTTGACGTTCCATGAACAAGAACTCGGTGCGCAGCAGGCCCACGCCTTCACCGCCTAACTCGATGGCCTGCTCAGCATCGGCCAGACCGCTGACATTGGCGACCACCTCCAAGGCGTGGCCGTCGCGGGTAACGGCCGGTTCAAAGGCGGCTTTAACTTCGGCCTTACGTTTTACGGCCAATCGCTCCTGCGTTTTACGAATCTTGGTTATAACTTCAGGCGGGGGATTGAGACGCAATTTGCCCTTCGCGCCATCAAGGATAACCGGCGTGCCGTTGGGGATATCCAATGCCCTCGCTTCGATACCGGCTACGGCCGGGATATCGAGCGACCGGGCCAAAATCGCCACATGGGATGTCGCCCCGCCCAGTGTGGTGGCAAAACCCAACACTCGGGCGCGATCCAGGTTAGCCGTATCCGACGGAGTCAGATCTTCGGCAATAAGGATGGAGTTGGTCGGCGCAACCAGGGGTTCAACCTGAATGCCGGTGAGATGCTGCAGCACCCGCCGCCCGACATCACGCAGGTCGTTGGCTCGAGCCGCCAGTAACTCGTTGTTTAAGGCGGCTAGACGGTCGGCCTGGCTGTCTATCGTGGTTTGCCAAGCAAATGCGGCGCTCTTGCCCTTGGCAATGGCGCTGTGGGTCATCTTGGCCAAATCAGGGTCGTCCAGCAGCTCCTGATGAGCGGCAAAGATGGCCGCTTTGGCGGGATCGGCCTCGCCATGGAGACGGGCTTGAAGCGTTTCCAACTCAATCTTGGATTGAGCGATGGCCTCGTCTAAACGGCGTCGCTCGTGGGTCGGATCGTCAGCGTGTTCCGCTACGTTTATTTCCTGATGGCGCACTTGGAAGATTTCCCCTACGGCTAAACCGGGCGAGGCGGTGACACCCAGCATAATATTGGGGTCTTCCGAACGGGGACGAGGCGGGGGCGCTGCCAGTTCCGACTGGGCGACGCTAGCCGGGGCCGGGACGGGGGCCGCCCCTTCCTCGCCCAACCCTTCCCTGATCATCGGAGCTAGCATGTCAATCGCCTCTCGTGCATCTGGCCCGTGTGCGATGAGCATCACCTTAGCCTGATAGCCTACATTGAGGTTCATAATTCCTACAACGCTTTTGGCGTTGGCCTGCTCATCGCCGTGCTGTAGGTGAATATCGGCCTGAAATTTGCGGGCCATATTGGCCAGCACGGCCGCCGGGCGGGCATGTAGGCCGGTTTGGTTGGGCACAAGGATGGCTTCGGAAGAGATCGGTTCGTAGGTTGTTGCCTCTACCTCGGCTGATACGTCAGCCAACGTCAAGGTCATGATGACATCTTTACCGGCTTCCACATCTCCGGCTGATTGGTGAAGCTCGGTCACGTGCTCACCGTTGGTGACAACGATCATCGTCAGCAAGCTTTCGGCGTGCGTGGCGATGTAGTCGGGGTCAAACTCGATGAGCATGTCGCCCTGCTTGACTTTGGTTCCGGTCTGTACGTGGGGTAAAAAACCCTCGCTCTTGAGCATGACCGTATCCAGTCCAATGTGCATCAGCAGTTCGATCCCTTCATCGGACTTGAGGGTCACGGCGTGGTGCGCATCGTGCAGTTGGACCACCTCGCCATCACATGGCGCGAGCAGGGCATTAGAGACAGGGTCGAGCGCGATGCCGTCGCCGACCATCTTTTGCGCAAAGACGGGGTCGGGTACGCGCTCGATGGGCATTAAATAGCCCGAGAGCGGTGCTTTGAGGGTAACAACATTGTTCCTCATGTAATCCTCCATTCGGTTAGTGCCTGGGACGCAATCGTGCTTTATATTATTTACGCGGCCGGGCCACTGTCCAGACACTCCACCGAGATTAAAGGAAGGCCCAGCCCATACAGTCCATTGAGCACCCCAAACAAGGCCGCCTGATCGGTCAGGCGACCGGTCAATACCGACAGTCGCGATCCATCCGCCGCCAAATGATAGCCGATGGTCATATTTCCAAAACACTCAGACCAGCTTCTACTTAGACGACCCTGAATCGTAATCCGGTACGTGGCCGGGGTACTTAATGAAAATGGCGACATGGTTCTCCTAACTATGGCCTAATTTGTTCTTTGCTCAACAGGTCCATCTTAGAGCGGATCTGACTGCGTTTCAGAACGCCACTTTTCGGACAACAAATTATCGTTTGAGCGTTACCTTATTGCAGAATATGGGGGCGAACCGATCAGGGTGAGGTGTACATCAGAAATTGAACGGTCTGAAAAGGGTTGAGGGGATGTTGGCCCTTGGTCGAAGTGCGCAGGTTTCGCGTCAATACTACAATACCTTATTTGAGGCGAAACTGCATCCTGTCAAAAGGAGCAAAAATGGAGCATATTATTGGGGATGGATCAAGCCGAGCGCGTGGGCCCGGACGATAGCCTGACGGCGGTTATGGACGCCCAATTTACCGAAAATGTTGGTGGTATGTCGCTTCACGGTCAAGGGCGAAATATAGAGGGAATCAGCAATCTCTTTGTTCGATAGGCGTTGGGCCAACAGCTCCAAAACATCCAATTCCCGGTTGGTCAACGCTTCGATGAGGGGTTGAGGGCCGACCACCAATCCGGTCGGAACGGGCAGGGGTTTTTCCTGGTCAAATGCAGCCAGAAGCCGCTGGATGTATTGTTGTTGGCTCCGATTTTTGCTTTTTAATGCGGCCAACAATCCAGCCAACGGCGACCCCAAATCCACAAAAAGGCGAATGAAGTCGCTGGGTTGAGCCATTTCAAGAGCCTGTTCTAATAGCGTTAGGGCGGTATCTGGTGCATGACCGGCATTGCGCCACAAAGCTTGCAGGGCCAGCACTTCGATGAGAAAACGTCTATTGTGGGTCTTTTCAAGAAAAGTCTGTAATTGGTGCAACAAATCTCCGGCTTGTTGGTGGCTTTCCGGGGTGTTTTGAGCCAGCCGGATCTTGACCAGGGTTAAATAGGGTTCGTAAAATCTGATCAGCGGGGCTAAGGGGGTCTCTACGGAAGGGGATTGGTCAGCCCAGTGGGCGGCTGCGGCTATATTGCCCTGCCTCAAGCTCAGTTCCGCCTGAAAGGCCCGAACCACGGGCAACAGGGTGATGTTTCCCGTCTGGATCATAAAGGTGCTGGCCGCATCGACTACCTCTCTAGCTTTGTCAGGCCGCCCTTGGGCCTGGTAAGTGAGGGCCAACCCAATGGCGCTATTAACATAGGACGGTCCATAATTCAGATAGGGCTGTTGAGCCACAACGGCAAAATGTTTTTCGGCGTCGGCTAGATTGTTTTGATGATAACAGGCCATACCTATTCGATAATGGCTTTGTCCCGAAATTTCAACGGCTTGAGTGTCCCGGCTAAGAGAAAGGGATTGCCGGGCCGCCTCAATGAGGCCGGGTAGGTCGGCGGCTATCCAGCAAATGTCGCACACGGGCAGGAGTAAAGTCGCTTTGAAGAGATTGCTTTGCTCCTGTTCCTGTTCAAATCCATTATACAAGACAGCGTAAGCATGATCTAAGTCGCCCGTCATTTGCAGCGCAATGCCCATAACAGCCCGGGCCAGAATTCGCACACTCCACAACTCAAGGGGAACCTGGGCTAAGGCTAGTCGGGCGAGGTCAATGGCGCCTTTTAGATTAGCCTGAAAGCCTATCAAAAGACCCCGAAGCGTATTAATCTCCCCGCAGAGATGATCGACCGCTGCCGGCGATGGAGTGGTTTCAGCCAGGGCCGTTTCAAGCTGCTTTAACTTGGCTGGAATTTTGGCAAATTGTCCATGATGATAGAGCAGCCAGGCCTCAAGGATCAATAAGTCCGGGGATTGCCTTCTGATTTCGGGTAAGAATCGATCCAGCATTCGTTGTATGAGCTGCCACTGGGCCTGATTTAACCAGGTGTATCGTTGTTGGGCTACTAGCCTCACCGCCGAGGCGATATCATTAGCCTCAAAAAAATGGGACAGAGCTTCATTCATAAAACCGTGTTGGGCCAACCAATGGCCGGCTGTTTGATGTAAGATCGTCCGCTGTTTGGCGGTTGTTTCCGCCTTTAACTTGTACAATAACAAATCTCGAAACACATGATGGTAGCGAAACCAATCACTCTGTTGATCGATCTCGCTAATAAAAAGATTAGCCTCTTGCAAATAGGTCAACATTTCTTGACCGGATGGCCAGGCCCCATCACGTTTGTCAATTAGCCCATCTTTAATCAACGCGTCAATTAAAAGCACACAGAACTGGTCGAGAATTGAAGTGTAGATCATCAATCGCTGAATGGGTTTAGGTTGGTACGACAGCACTTCATCGAGCAGATAGTCCATAATATAGTGGTTGGTTGCTTGAATGCTTTTCAGGAAATCGGTATGGTCGTCTTTGTTACGAAAAGCCAGGCAAGCCAAACGCAGCCCAACCACCCAGCCCTCCAGGTGAGTAACCAGTACGCTTACTACTTCCGGGGAAATTTCTGGCCCCACCCGCTGCTTCAGATAGCATTGAATCTCTTGCGGAGTAAAGCGTAAATTATCAATCCGGAGTTCGGCCATCTGCTGGTTGGCCCGCAGCCTGGATAGGGGCATTGGCGGGTCTTGCCGGGTGATAAGGCCCAGATGCATAGGCGGCGCAGGATGATCCAGCAGCGCCGCGATAAGCCGGTGAATGTCCGGTTGCCTGATCTGGTGGTAATCATCTAAAATTAGTATAAATTCCTGGGGCAGATTATTGAGGTCATTGATTAAGGTGGCGCTCAAATAATCCAACGGCGGTGGGGGTGATCCGGTCAGTAATCTTTGGACCGTTGAACAGCCTTGGGGAAAGAGGGTCTGGATAGCGGCCACAACATAGGTTAGAAAGACAGTCAGATCATTATCTTGGTCATCCAACGTGAGCCAGGCCGCCTGATAGGGCGCTCGATTCAACCATTGGCCGATCAGAGTGGTTTTGCCGAAGCCTGCCGGCGCAGAGATAAGAAGTAACGCCCGCTGCCGACAGGAGTCAAGCCGCTCCATCAGGACCGGTCGCTCTATCAAATCACCGGCAGGCTGAGGGCGATAGAGTTTGGTTCGGATAAGGGGTGATGGTTCAGGAAGTTGACTCATCTATCCTTTTACCAAGTTTTGCTCAGTACAGCCGTTATCTTTACGTTCGATAGAAGGGGATTGTGAAAGCTTTGATGTAATATACGCTTGATCAATTTGTGGCGCCGAAGATGGGAACATGCTTGATTATAAGCAGTTTGACTAGTTGGCCAAATATTCTAAGATCCAGAGACGGATTGTCGTAACCCCTTACATAATATAATAGCCGAAAATTAGAAATAATACATCCACTATCCTATTAGTATTCGGCTGGTACAAATGACCAGTATCAATTGGGTCATCTGTACCAGTGTCAAATTAGACGTCTGTTCGATCACGCTGATACGGATTGATGTTACACTGGTAATTAGTGGGTATAGACCTTATTGTACCCAGAAGTACACCCGTCTCATTTAAGCGACGCCGAGCATGAAAACCGTGTTTCACCTGAGACGACACCGACAATGAAAATATCTGACTACCG
>JAGRCC010000462.1 GCA_020433785.1 Anaerolineae bacterium | reverse complement strand
ACGACGGCGGCGTCGGCTACCAAATTGATCAATGGTTGCAGCAATATCCCCACGTTACTGTGGTTGATACTAAGTATCAAGTGGTCAGTTATCAAGAAGGCAATACCATTAAATTTGCAACCTTTGCCCTCGTCTTATTTCACGAAACCAATGTGCCTGAGGTTAATCGGGCAACTACGCAAAAAATGCAGCTTCCACCCCGTATGACCGGCACCGGTCGTAGAGGCTAGGGTAATCCGACGCTAAAGATTGGGAGATAAGGGGATGAAATAAATTTAATCTCCCAATTACCCTATCTCCCAATCTCCATTAACAACACCTTAGTTTAAATTCAACACATCTGTGATGCGTGGAATCGCCCAATCGATCGTTTCCCGGTCAATGGTTAACGGCGGGGCGAAACGGATGACCGTTTCGTGGGTATCTTTGCACAAAATCCCCTGATCTCGCAGCGCTTCGCAGAACCGGCGCGCTCCCCCGGCTTGTTCGTTGACCTCGACGCCGATTAACAGCCCTCGGCCGCGAACTTCTTTCACATGGGGGCTGGGAATTTCAGCCAATCGCTCTTGAAAATATTGGCCCAGTTCAGCCGCATTTTCAATCAAACCTTCTTCCAAAATGATATTCAGCGCCTCGGTAGCGATGGCGCTGCCCAGCGGATTGCCGCCAAAAGTCGAGCCGTGATCACCCGGCTCGATCACGCCCATAATCGCTTCATCGGCCAGGGCCGCGCTAACCGGATAGAAGCCGCCGCCGAGGGCTTTGCCCAAAATCATCACGTCGGGCCGGATGCCTTCATGGTCACAAGCAAACAACTTGCCCGTTCGGCCCAACCCCACTTGAATTTCGTCGGCCATGAAGAGCACATTGTGCTGGGTACAAAGCTCTCTCACCTGGCGCAGATAGCCGTCCGGCGGCATAATGACGCCGCCCTCGCCTTGAATCGGTTCGATCAGCACGCCGGCGGTGTTTGGGGTGATGGCCTCTTTAATCGCCTGGACGTCGCCATAGGGGACAATCTTAAATCCGGGCGTGTGTGGTCCAAACAGGTCTTTATACTGCGGCTCCGACGAAAACGAAATAATGGTGATGGTTCGCCCGTGAAAGTTCCCCCCGGCCACGATAATTTCGGCCTGGTTGCGAGGAATCCCCTTTTTGACATAGGCCCATTTGCGGACCACTTTGATCGCCGTCTCGACTGCTTCCGCCCCGGAGTTCATCGGCAGGGCCATGTCATAGCCGGTCACCTCATGCAGCTTTTGCAGGAAATAAGGATAGCGCGTATTGCGAAACGCCCGCGACGTCAGCGTCAATTGTTGGGCCTGCTCGGTCAGAACCTTAACCAGCCGAGGGTGACAGTGCCCCTGGCTCACCGCCGAGTAAGCGCTCAGGCAGTCCAGATATTTTTGGCCGGTCACATCATACAGCCAGACGCCCTCGCCTCGCTCGATGACCACGTCCAAGGCGGCGTAACTGTGCGCGCCGTGTCGATGCTCGATGTCTATTAACCTGTTGATATCCATGTCGTCTCCTTACATAAATCAGATTGACCTAATTCAAAAACCTTTATAAAGGCTAAGGCTGAGGCTAAGTCGAAGCAAGTCGTCCATAACCTTCACCATCAAACCAACCAACCAACCAACCAACCAACTAACAAGCCATTCCTCACCTCACTTCACCCTTCGGCGGGGTGATGATATTGCCGTAGCGATGATAGGTGTAAGAAATGGCTTGTTCGCGTAGATAGTAACGCAATTCCAATCGACCATTACTCAACACCAACTCCTCGATAACCGCCATATTAACCTCATTGGCCGCCCGGCGGATGTCGGCAGAAACCGATTGGGGGGAACGGAGGCGTGTATCAACCTTCGCCTGTTGAATTCGCTGGATAAAAGCGGCCTCGTCTTCCAAAATTACGTGAATATCATTCGCGCTTCCCCACCAGGTCCACTGGGTCGCTGTCAATGGTAAGCTAATCGTGAGTGGGGTGCCACAGGTGTGGGCGGCCAGCGCAATCTTACAAACATCCACGGCGTCTGCCTCTCCATTGGCCCGAACTAACACCATCGGGCAGGGACGATAGCGGAAATCATTGGCCTCGCCGAGAATTTGGCTGGGATCGTGTTCCTGACCATAGTGGGCCTGCCAGGCCCAGGCATAATTACGGGCGGCGGCGTCAAGCTGCTCCAACGAAGCGTCGTCTTTGATCATGGCCAGACAGCGCTGCAAAACCACGTTAACCTCGTTCGATACCTCGGCCTGGTTTTTAGGCGTGGTCACTTGCCACCAGCGGCCCAGTTGCAGCACATAATTTGGCCCGCCGGCTTTGCCCCCCGGCCCCACGCTCGAGGCTTTCCAGCCGCCGAACGGCTGGCGCTGCACAATTGCACCGGTGATGTGGCGATTGATGTACAGATTCCCGGCCTGAATTTTATCACGCCAGCGTTTGATTTCCCGCCGGTCGAGACTGTGCAAGCCGCTCGTCAGCCCAAATTCGGGTGCGTTGGCCAATTCGATAGCGTGATCCAGATTGTCGGCGCGCATTAGGCCCAGTACCGGCCCGAAACATTCGGTCCGATGGAAAAAGCTGTTGGGCTTGACCCCCAACTTAATTCCCGGCGACCACAGTCGCAAGTTGCCGCCAACCATCTTTGGCTTCAACAGCCACGAC